>CAYTEE010000126.1:345-1553 GCA_964436785.1 uncultured Candidatus Saccharibacteria bacterium | reverse complement strand
AAGAAGAACCGTGCTGAAATAAATGAGTTTTTTTATATTGCGCTTCTTGAGATAAAAAAGAATTTTCTTTAATGGAATCACATTGTACTCTATCCCCATCATCGGCCGGGTGTTGATGCGATGATGGTTAGAATTTCCCACAAGAAAAATTACCTTGTCAAAATCAATCGCATCGAGAACACCCAGATCGTCAAGCGAAGGAAGCGGGATATGCCTATTTTTGATGTACGGCGGCGGTTCTCGCCGCCCGACCGAAACGATATTTGGATATTTCTCGAGAATGATCGGCCCCAAAAAACCGCTCCCGCCAAAAAGTATCGTCTTCGAGTTCATAAATTTAAATAAGGCGCTGATATTCCAAAACTTTTTTGAGTCCCCGGTCCAAAGAAACGCTTGGGCGCCACTTGAGTTCTCGCCGGATTTTCCCAGCATCCAAAGAGTAAAACACTTGCTCTCCAGAACGATCCGGAAGATAAATAGAACGAGCAGGCTTGCCGAGAAGCGTAGCTATTTCCCCATAAAGAACATTTAGAGATGTTTCAATGCCGGTTCCGACGTTAAATACCGGATTCGGGTGGTCCTGGGGCACGCGGAGCGCAAGAATATTCGCCTTAACCACATCGTCAATATAAACATAGTCGCGCGTCTTTTTTCCGTCTCCCCACATAACCGCCTGTTTCCCTTGCGCAAGATGCCGTATGTAGTCGGCCATCGCACCGGTCACTTGCCGGGGACCATAGACCGCCGCATAGCGAAGAACCACAGAGTGAAGCTTGTGAGCAGAGCGGAAAAACGAAAGATATTCCTCAACCGCATGCTTTGAAACAATATAGGGAGAAATCGGGGCTATGGCTTCCGTTTCTTTCGCGGGGAGATTTTTTGTGTTTCCATATAAAAATCCCGAAGAGCTGAAAATGACCTTTTTAACATGGCTGTCTTTGGCGTTTTTTAAAAGATTCAGTGAGCCGGAAATACTTGGCATATCCAAAAGCGGGTTCTCCGTAGATCGCGGAACCAAAACAAAAAAGGCGAAATGGTAAACATATTCCGGCTTGAATTTTTGAAACACGTCCCTGAGGTGCGGGCCTGCAATATTCATCCGGAAAAATTTCGCACGCGGGTTGATGTTCTCTTTGCGGCCTGTCGAAAGATCATCCACTATCGCCACCTTGGCGCCGCGGGAAATTAAGGCGTCTACCGTATGCGAA
>CAYTEE010000126.1:0-335 GCA_964436785.1 uncultured Candidatus Saccharibacteria bacterium | reverse complement strand
GTAACCAAAAACGTCGTCACCCTGAAAAATATGGCCACCGGTGACCAAAAAACGTTTTCCTTTTAGGGGCATACAAGGATTTATATCATTTCTCGGCGAATTATGAAAATATTCGATCGCGCATGTTCCACGATACTACGCCGATAATAATAGCGGCGTTCACGGAGGCAGATGAGAACCGCCTCGGTTTTGCTACTCTACGTTCGAGAACGGATTGTGAATATGGAGCGCTTGGTAGCCGCTTAAAAGCTCCGCGATCCCATCGCTAAGGCTGATGGTCGTCTCAAATCCCTTCTCTCGGATCTTTGCGTACGAAACCTCATAATTCCGCTGAT
>CAYTEE010000125.1:0-1618 GCA_964436785.1 uncultured Candidatus Saccharibacteria bacterium | reverse complement strand
TTATCTCCGGATAAGCGCCCGAGGGATGTCCTCTATGTTTATAAAATGGTCGGCCGCTTCGCGGATCTTCGCGGAAGCGCTCCGGTGAAACGCGGCAACCTCGACAAGCCGCCCCATCCCCCATTTCAGATAATCGACGAGCGGAAGAAAATCTCCATCGCCGGTCACCAATATCACCACATCCAAAAACGATGCCATGCGGATGGCGTCCACCGCCATTCCGACGTCCCAGTCGGCTTTCCGCATTCCGTCGGGATATATCTGCAAGTCCTTAAGCCGAAGCTCGAGGCCAGCCTTCGTGAGCGCGTCAAAAAATGCGGATTCGGAAGAAAGTCCGCGAACCCCGGTGCGCGCGTCGCGCGCGGACGGTTCGCGCGGCACGACGCCCTCGACACCCTCGCTCTTCACCACGTACGCCATCGCGCGTATCAAACGGCGCCCGCCGGTCAGATTCTTGATAAGCTCCTGGTAGTTAACCCGTCCGCTGTAAAGATTCTTCGACGAATGATAAAGGTTCTGTGCGTCTATGAAAATGCCAACACGCTGATCGGCATATGCCATCGATGGTCTCATATTCCTTACTTCTTAAGATCTAGTTTCTTCATCATCTTCTCGTACTCCTTCGGCTCTTTCCGCTTCATATACGTAAGAAGCCGGCGGCGGCGGCTTACCATCCCCAGGAGCCCTTTCCGGGAATGATTGTCCTTGGGGTGCTTCTTCAGGTGGCTTGCAAGTTCGTCGATCTGGCGAGAAAGAACAGAAACCTGGACCTCCGCCGATCCGGTGTCCGTCTTGTGCTTCTGTGCCTCGCCAACTATCTTTGTCTTTACCCGTTTAGAAAGCATCGAAACAATAAACACAGAATATAACGTTCTATGCGGAAAATCAAGTTTCTGCTCCAGAATGGCATGTTGCTGGCTTCGAAATAGCGGCCGGCAGACTTTTACCGCTCGTCCCAAGATCAACAGCAACTCTATCCACACAAAGCCAAAATACGGAACGGCATATGCGCCACAACAAAACTTGTTGCTATGACATGTCATAGCAACCACCAAAATCCTCTTTAGCGCCACGTATTACGGCATCGTATATTTTCTTCATTCGTCTTCGCTATCGGATGATAGTAGAATAAGGGTGTGCCCAGCATACAAAACTATCTCGACGAATATCTAAGTTACCTCGAGATCGAGAAAAACCGCTCGCCGAAGACAAGGGAAAATTACGAGCGGTATCTCAAGAAGTTCGTCTCGTTTTCGAAAATAAAACGCCCCGAAGAGATCACGGAAGCGCTGGTGAGAAACTTCCGGCTGAATCTCGCCCGCCCCACTCGTGGTGGCGTAGAGCGGCAGCCTTTAAAAAAAGTCACGCAGAGCTATTACGTGATCGCCTTGCGGAACTTTTTAAAATACCTCGCGAGGCACGACGTAAAAGTTCTTGCGCCCGAGAAAATAGAACTCCCGAAGATCGCGAAGAGAGAGATCGACGTCTTGGATTACGCAGAGCTCGAGCGACTTTTAAATCCGCCTCAGCCGGGAATCCTAAAAAATTCGTTCCGGTATCTGCGCGACCAGGCGATCTTAGAAACATTTTTTTCCACTGGCCTCCGGCTCGCGGAACT
>CAYTEE010000124.1:0-1626 GCA_964436785.1 uncultured Candidatus Saccharibacteria bacterium | reverse complement strand
GTAGATTCTATTCGCACGGGAAAACGACGCGGTTCATTACCTATTGTTATTTTTGCTCCGACGTTGCAAATCTTTTCGGCTGTGCCGGCTTGAAGAGCAAGCAGTATTGCATATTCAATAAACAATATTCCGAAAAAGATTATAAGGCGCTTGTGGAAAGAATTACGGAACAGATGAACGATGTGCCGTACATTTCGCAAATAGCAAATAGCAAAGAGCAAAGAGTATATAAATTCGGTGAATTTTTCCCAACAGCGTTTTCCCCGTTTGCTTACAACGAATCGGTTGTGCAGGAATACTTTCCGCTTACGAAAGAAGAAGCGCTGGCAGAGGGGTATTTATGGCGGGATCCGGATCCGTATCCGCATAAGCCCACCGTGATGCCGGAAAACCTGCCGGATGACATAAAAGACGTGCCGGATTCAATAATAAACGAAGTGATCGGTTGCCCCGACTGCAGAGCCTACCGCATTATCAAGCCGGAGCTTGAATTTTTGCGGCATGAGAACATTGCCCTGCCACGCAAGTGCCCGGATTGCAGATACAAAGATCGGTTTGCGCTTCGCAACCCCCTGAAATTGTGGCACCGAAAATGCACTTGCGTGGGTTCGACAAGCTCACCACAAGCGGGCACCAGCAACGTCTATAAAAATACCGCTACGCATTTCCACGGTGCGGAGCACTGCCCCAATGAATTTGAAACAAGCTACGCCCCCGAGCGGCAAGAAATCGTCTATTGTGAAAGTTGCTACCAATCTGAGGTCGTATAACAACATTCCAACATTCTGCAGAATGTTGGAATGTTGGCTTAAGAAATCATGAATCAATCAGAAACAAAAATCACTTCGACGGACTCAGTGCGAGTCTGTCAGAACTGCAAAGCATCTTTCATGATAGACGCTTCGGATTTTCAGTTCTATGAGAAAATGAAGGTGCCGCCGCCCACGTTTTGTCCGGAGTGCCGGTTGCAACGCAGGCTTATGTTTCGCAACGAGCATGCGTTATACAAGAGAAAATGCAATGCGCCCAATCATAGCGAAGACGTTATCTCTATCTATTCTCAGGATAAGCCGTTTACCGTGTACGACCAAAAGTTTTGGTGGTCGGATGGGTGGGATTCCGTACAATACGGGCGGCCTTACGACTTCTCGGTTCCCTTCTTCGAACAATTCCAACGGTTATGGCGGGAGGTTCCGTTGCTGAATCTCTCGAACTCGAATGCCATAAACAGCGATTTCTGTAATGTTGCGGACCAGAGCAAAAATTCGTATATGGCATCCGGTTCTTACAAGATCGAGAACGTCCTGTATTCCAACCGCGTGTACACGGTAAAAGATTCTGTGGATTTATTCATGGGATCCCGTAATGAGCTTTGTTATGAAAACGTGAACTCTTCCGACTGTTATCGCGTGCTTTTCAGCGTGCGATCTTTTAACTGCATGGACTCCTCTTTTTTGTATGACTGCAGGAATTGCTCCCACTGTTTTGGGTGTGCCAATCTTCGCAATAAGCAGTACTGTATTTTCAATACGCAGTATTCACGGGAAGCATATTCGGAAAAAATAAAAGAATTTGATCTTGGAAGCGCAAAACAGATTGAAACATTAAAAAAACAATTTCACGATA
>CAYTEE010000123.1:0-1650 GCA_964436785.1 uncultured Candidatus Saccharibacteria bacterium | reverse complement strand
CCTGCGACAGCGGGACCGGCAATCATCCCGGGAGGCATCCCGCCCGGCGACACGAGAGCCATCGAGGATCACTTCGCCACGGTAGCATGGCGAAGGTACCTGCAGATCGACCCGGGAGCTGACCACTCAGCCACACGGATAGAGCGAGTCAGCCCAATCGAGGAAGGGTTCCTCTCCGGCTGGGGGTTCGTGCTTTTTGACAACTTCCGGCGCCTGTTCATGTACCTGAAGCGTGAACTGGCGTACCGGGCGAGGTTCCGTTTTCCGAACGGAACCGAGGAAGAGCTCTTCTTCATCCAACGGTGCGCGAACGACGCGTACCGGGGCACGCGGTACCGCGGCTTCCGGTTTGAGCCCCGTGTCCATGGGGCCTCGATTCCAACGCCAACTCCTCCCACCGAGGAGCCCGCGCGGAGGCAGGCGACCGCCCTCCACCTCGTGGACCGCGAGAACCCCGATGTCGAGCCGACTCGAATCAAGGTCGTCGGCGCCGAAATCGATATCCCGAGCGGTGGGATTATCGACATCGACTCCAGGGGCAATTGCGTCGTTACTGTCTGCGGTGTGACCTTCGCCGTGAAGGCGAGGCGTCCCGCCCAGACGCGAAGCATGAAGCCCGCGGCAGCCGCCACCTCGGACGGCGGCACTCAGTAACACCTCGCACCCCGTAAAATCGCTCTGCGATCACGAGGCGCACTCATCACACCCCCGAGCATGCATCATCGCTCGGGGGCTTTTTCTTTTTTGAAAAAGGAGGGGCTGATTTTCGGGAAGTTCCGGCACAAAAAAGACGAACGCGTTATATGTCCTCGCCGAACAGCGCGTAATCTTTGCGAAATGCCTCCTTCGCAATATGGAATATCCCAAACGAGATAAAGAGAGCGGAAAACACGTCGATGGAATAATGCAGGTGGCCCAAAAGAACGCTCCCGCCGCCGATCAGGGTCATAAGAAGAAAAACATATCGTAAAAACTTATTTTCCCAAAAAATGACCGCCATGAGAAACGGAAATCCGGTGTGAGCGGAAAAAAACAGATCTTCCCCGGAACTGATCTTGTATATCAAATCGGTCGTATCGGCAGACAACCCGGGAATCGGAGGGGCGAGATGGGTAAGGGTAACAAAAATTGAACGCGTAATGAAAAAAAGTGCGACGCTTTTGAGTATGAACGGGATCGTGTGCGGTTTATAAAAAAGCACTCCTACGATAAATGCGATAAAGATAAGGGCTCCCTCATTGAAGACAAAGCCGACATTCACAACCGGCAGATTATCCAAAATGATGTCGGTAACGGAATTGCTCGCGCGGATGGTCGAGTACACATTCGCATAGTACGTCGCACCCATGGCTACAACAAGAAAGAAGATGCCAACCGCAACCTGAGAGAGAAATTGTCTATGCGACCAAAAATAGCCGTGCCGCCTTAAAAGCTCTTTCATCCTTTTATATGATAAGGAAAATACAGGTTGCGCGTGTTGTCAATCTTGGCACAGCCGACCCTCCTTCGCTACGCTGTGGATGGGCAAGCGGGATTTTCACGGCGCGAGCCGCGGTCAAGCTCCCAAATTCAATGATTCACGCAAGAAAAACCGTCTGACGTTGCCCGTCAGGCGGTTGAAACACGCGATCTCTTGTTATTTCTTTTCCG
>CAYTEE010000122.1:0-1665 GCA_964436785.1 uncultured Candidatus Saccharibacteria bacterium | reverse complement strand
TCGCTTTTTTTGACAGCTGCGGCGACTTCTTTAGGAGAAAGCTCTTCCACAAACCGCATGATAACAACATCTTGATAATCCGGCTTGAGTTTTAGGATCGCTTCCCGCACGCGAGTAAGCTCTATGTTCTGGTCGATTTCGAATTCCGCGACCGCGGGGCTTAAGAAATATTCCGGAGCGACATCGTCGATCCGCGCCTCCGTTTTCCTTGTCCGATAAAAATCGATGACCTGATTCCGCGCGATCTGATAGAGCCAGCTTGAGAACGGAAACCCGATGTTCTTATACCGCGTGATGTTCTGCCAGGCATTCAGGAACACCTGATGGGTAAGGTCCTCGGCGTCCTCACGACGGCTTACCTTTATGAACACGAACCGATAGATCTTCGGTTGGTAGTGATCGTAAAGAAGGCCAAAAGCCGAGGCCTCACCCTTGACGGCGCTTTCTACTATATACGCCTCGCCATCTGGAAAAGACAACGATGGACTCATAAATTGGTTACGAAATGCGTGAATTATAGCCATATTATCCTACGACAGGGGCAATCGTTAGTCAAAACCGAAAGAAGTATACTCGAAAAACCAAGGTGGTTCACGCATACTTCACATTGCTCGTTCTGTGCTGTGTATGCTGGCTAGGGGTTGGCAATTAGTGGGGCACCATCAAAATGTCTGGGTTCGACCCACTATCTTAAAGTGCCGCCAACTGCGGGAGCTTTCCTGTGGATAACTTTGCCTCTTTTGTTTTGGAGGTTATGGGGTTACTATTTCTCATATTAGCTAAAGGTCGTGCAATAATACTTCAATACTTCTTTTTTGTTCGAGTATTGATAGGTTACTTTCAAGAGTCGCTTTGAAATCGCTAAACAAATGAAAAAATTACATAGTGTTTCTGTACTCCTCAAGAAATCTCTTGGTCTCGCACTTTTTATCTTGGTGCTGGGCGCAGGAGTTGCTGGGGCCGCTCTTACGTTTACCGCAACGCAGTTTACCGGTGATGGGGCGTTGACCATTAATGCCTCCACGACGATGAATATCGGAACGACAGACACCACGGTCATTACTGTCGGTAGGGCTGGGCAAACCGTCGCCTTCCCGGGTAATGTTTCTTCCTCTATCATTGACGCTTCCGGAATCATGGAGATTGGCACAAGCACGGCGACAACAATCGCGATTGGAAGAGCTGGACAAACAGTGAGATTCCCGGGAACCGCATCATCTTCCGTGCTTATAGCCGATACGTCACTCACGGTTTCGACCGGGACGGCAATAACCTCTCACATTTCAGCGACTGCGTCTCTAGCTTTTGGTTCAATAAGCTCCAGCACGTCCTGTAACGAGCAGACGATCTCTGTAACCGGCGCTGACACGGGCAATACTGTTGTATCCGGCGCGCCAAGCAATGTTGCCACCAACACTTCGTGGAGCGCCTTTGTGACATCTACGAATGTAGTGGCGGTGCGACTGTGTGCAATTCTGAACAACAACACCACGATTGTTCCTCTTGCTGGCACTTGGCGGGTGGATGTCTGGAAGCATTAAGCGCGCTCTATCCGCAGACGTTTTGATGTATCGCCTCAAGAGAGCTTGAAATTGTTTCACATTCAATGTGCTTGAAAAAACATGAATTTGAAACAATTTCAAGCTCTCTTGAGGCGATACATCA
>CAYTEE010000121.1:0-1692 GCA_964436785.1 uncultured Candidatus Saccharibacteria bacterium | reverse complement strand
GCCATAAATTTTCCATAAGGGCAAAAAGAGCCGCCCGGAGAAGCAAGCGGCTCCTCGAGCGGCGGTGGGACAAAACTAGAACGGGAAATCGGGGGTTGCGGCTTTCTCGTCCCGGGACACTTCGTTCTTCGGAGTCGCGAGCAGCTTTTCGTCTCTGGCGATCCGGGCGGGACAATCCCTATGCCCCAGATCGCCGAAGTAGTCGTTGCCGCAGAACATGCACCAACGCATTTCTACGATGTCATCTCTCCAGCACATTCTCTTCATCTCCTATGTGGCGAAATTGCCGGAGAATCCCGAGCGCCCGCCTAAAGGCCTCATCACGCGGGCATGCGGGATAATGGATGGTGATTGGGACAGAAGGATCCAGTGCGCCGCAAGTGCATTTTGCCTTGTCGAGCCCCGAAAGCAACACTGCCTGCGTGAGCATCTCTTGCGAGGCAAAACCAGATTCGCCGGGATCACCCATAGATTCCCCCTTCTCTCGCGTTCCAGTTGATGATTGTGCGTAATACTAAATTTATGCTATCAATTTTTTTGCGGAACGGCAAACCTACTTACCAAAATATCCAAAAAGCGCCTTAATGCCCGCGAGGTTCCGCTCCCATTCGATGGCCTCGTGGGTTTTAAGCTCCACGGTGATCGCCGGAATGCCGATGGAAGAGAGCCACCCTTCGGCATCGCCGGTTATCTCATAACTATCAAATGTTTTGACCGCCGGATACCCCGACGCGCGCGAGTAGGCGTTCATAATATCGAGCGTCCCGGGAAGAATGCCGGCCTCGCATTCCGAGGCATACACGGCGTTGGACTGGCTGTGCCAGAAGATAACGGCAGCCGGATCATTTTTCAGAACAAAATTCCGGATGGCTTTGGTTTCCGGTTCGGAAAACGGCGCCGATCCGGCGCTCACCGTTTTCGCCTGCCACATGCTCTTCGGCTTCCATTTGCAGTCAAAGTTGCGGTTCAAATCCACGCCGTGCGCGTTCAGCCGCCCCGGTACCGTGGCTTCCTTTTCGGTTGGCACATCCGCGGCCGTAAAACGGCCTACTTTCCCGACTACCCTATATACTCCATCAGGGTTAGCGGACGGGATCACCGCAATGGTGAGGTTCCCGGGAACAGCGCCGGGATTTTTCTCCAAATAATCCATAAATTGATACGACAAGAGCACGCTGTTCCACTCATATCCGCCGTGTATGCCGCCGACGAAGAGAAGCTCCGCATCGCCTGTGCCGTATTGGTACGCGGTGATATCGCGCCCCTCAACGGACGTGCCGATAACCTCTTGTTTAAAATACTTCGTCTCCCCGGCCTGTTCCGCCCTCGGCAGCGGCGCCCTCTTGTATAGGCCGACAAAAATAAACACGCCGACACCGAGTGCCGCAATAATAAGAACGAGCGCGATGGTCCGCCTATTCGTGAAAAGAGAGCGCACTATTTGGCGTAATACTTAAGAAGGGCCTCAATGCCTTCCTGGTTCTTGGCCCACTCGACATCCTCGTGCGTCGTAAGGAGCACGCTGATCGCGGGGATATTGTTCTTGGCGAGCCAATTTACCATATCGCCGGTTATTTCATAAAAATTAAAATTCTCATAGGCGGGGTAGCCGGAAGCGCTCGCGTACTTATTCGTTATCGTGCGCGTCTCGGGCAAAACGCCATTGTGGCAATTCGAGGAAAATACGCCCCC
>CAYTEE010000120.1:0-1741 GCA_964436785.1 uncultured Candidatus Saccharibacteria bacterium | reverse complement strand
TCGTGTCGCCGGGCGGGATGCCTCCCGGGATGATTGCCGGTCCCGCTGTCGCAGGGTTTCGGAAGGCCCGGCGAGCGAAGTAGGCGACCGCAAGGGCGATGGTTCCAAGACCGAGAAGGAGCCAGACCCACCAAAGAGAAGACCCTCCTGTGTATGAGCCGGATCCGTCCGGTCTCTTGTCTGCTAGTGAGGAGCCGGATGAGCCACTTACAGTGAACATCACCGGCGGGTCGAGTCTGAGGGTTTTCTCAATCCCGGATCCTTTCGGGATGAGAATCCTCTCGCCCGGATATATCCGCACGATCACGAGATCGGCGGATTTCCGCTCCACGCGGCTCTCAAGCCACGGGTTCGCTTGGACGACTTTCTCCCACTGGGAACCAGTGAGCCCCCAGAGGGTGTTGCCGCTCTTCACTGTGTACACCACGTACTCAGTGAAGGACGGTTCCTGCGCCGTCGAGTTCACGTTCCCCGCCACCACGATGGCGAGGAGAACCGCGAAAACCAAAAACAGTTTCTTCACGTGCTTCTCCCTTCTGCGGCTTCATTGCCGCGGAAAAAATCCAGTAACTATTAAATTGTGAGGTGCAGTCAATCGCTCTCACGTGGACCACTCCATGGAGATGGTAGAATTATACACCAAAAACAGCCGTTTGTCAACAATCGGCAAAAGTGGCTATTTGACCTTATTTTCAGGATTTTTCGTAATACTGCCCGAGCCCTAAAATGTCCGATTCGCGGAAATGTTTCCCGATAAGCTGGAACCCGATGGGCAAATTCTCCGGCGAATATGGAGCGGATGATCTTACGGGAATGGAAATGCCGGGAAGCCCTGCCAAGCTCGAAGGCGACATAAAAATATCCGCAAGATACATTGCAAGGGGGTCTGCGGTTCGCTCCCCGATAGCGAACGGAACGGTAGGAGAAGTTGGAGCGAGAATAACATCCACCTCCTTGAATGCTTCTTCAAAATCCTTCCGGACAAGCGCGCGAACTTGCTGGGCCTTTTTGTAATACGCGTCGTAGTATCCGGAAGAGAGAACGAATGTGCCTAAGATTATCCGCCGCTTCGCCTCGCTCCCGAATCCCAGCCCGCGCTGTTTTAAATAGAGTTCTTTGAGTTTTATATTTCCGTGGTCCACGTTCGCGGATTTGATGCGCGCGTAGCGGATGCCGTCGTAGCGGGCGAGGTTCGCGGAGACCTCCGCGGGCATAATGATGTAGTAGCAGGCGAGTGCGTATTTGGTGTGCGGGAGCGAAATGGTTTTTATAGTGATGCCCGCCGATTCGAAGCTTTTAATGACGGAATCGATCGCCTGGTCGATCTTTTCGTCGAGGTTCGTAGCGAAGTATTCTTTGGGAAGCCCGATGGTCATTGTTCTTATTTTTTCGTGCGGGAAGTTCAGTAATTCATCCCTGTTGTAATGGGAAGGAACGCTCGTCGCGTCCATCGGGTCGTGCCCTGTGATGTTTCGGAAGAGGAGCGCCGCGTCCTCTACGGTCTTTGTGAGCGGGCCGATCTTGTCCATGCTCGATGCCATCGCGATGAGGCCCGAGCGGGAAACCGAGCCGTAGGTTGGGTTCAGCCCCACTATTCCGCAGAAGCCCGCGGGCTGGCGCACTGAGCCGTTTGTTTCGGACCCTAAAGCGGCAAGGGCGAGATCTGCCGCAACGGCGACCGCGGAGCCGCCGGAGGAGCCACCGGGAACACGCTTGGGGTCGTAGGGATTCCGGGTGAACT
>CAYTEE010000119.1:0-1804 GCA_964436785.1 uncultured Candidatus Saccharibacteria bacterium | reverse complement strand
GTGTATTTTCGGGAAGGAAACGAGGAGGTGTATCTTGATGCGGAGCTTTCCATGAGGATCCAGGAACAACTTGGTGCGGACATTATTTTTGCGTTTGATGAGCCCTCGTCTCCGCTTCACGACTACGCGTACACAAAAACGGCGATGGAGCGAACCCATGCGTGGGCGAAACGTTCGCTTGAAGCGAAGGAATCCGCTCAGCAGATCTTCGGCATTGTCCAGGGAGGATTATTTGAGGATCTTCGGAAAGAGAGCGCGAAAATTATCGCCTCGCTTCCGTTCGACGGTTTCGGCATCGGGGGCGCGTTTGGTAGCTCCTTTGGGAGCAAAGAAGAAGATACGTTCCGCGCTCTCTCGTGGATCACGCCATTTCTTCCCAAGGAGAAGCCCCGGCATCTTTTGGGCATCGGGAAGATCGCGGATATTTTCCAGGCAGTGGAGATGGGGATGGATACGTTCGATTGTGTGGTGCCGACGCGCGAAGCACGGCACGGGTCGCTCTGGACCGCGAACGGCCGTTTTGATATTACAAAAGGGAAATACGCGGAAGACGAGTCGGCGCTCGTGGAGGGCTGTTCCTGCCTCGCATGCGGAGGCGGACTTACAAAGAAAGCTCTCTATGAGCTTTTTAAATCAAAAAATCCCGAGGCGGGGCGGCTTGCGACCATCCACAACGTTTTTTTCTTCAACGGGCTTATGGAAGAAGTGCGCGAGGCGATACGGAACGGCACGTTCCGTGATCTTTCTCGCCGATACGGTTCGCGCTAAAAAAGAGCGCCTCTTGACGCGCGGGTACACTGTTCTAATCTTTAAAAAGCATATCGTTTTTGCTTTCTTCATATGAGGAGAGGGTATGAACGACGAACGGAATGTGCGGATATGGCAGGAGCTGACGCGGCAGAGGCTCGAGCATGCCAAAGAGCATAACCTCCCAGTCCTCGTAAAGTTCAAAGGAGGATTTCGAGATTCTGGCCTTCTCCTGCGCTGGAGCGAGGGAGGAGCGATCGTCTTCACGGGGGAAGAGCGGGAGAAGCTCATATTTCTCGGTGCTCGCAGGGCGCGCGTTTCCACGGCGGAATTTTCGCTCGGCCCGGGGTTTTCCCGCGACGCGTTTGCGAAAGAGATCTTGCCTTTCGTCTATTCCATCGCCATCCCGCCCGTCACCATTTCCTAATCTTTCCCACAAAAAGAACGAAGGCCCGGAAGACACCCGGGCCCTTTCTATTCTTCAAGTACCACTATTTCCGCCCGCGCGATGCCAAACTTGAGCGCGGCGCCTTTCGTGGCCATCCACACGTCTACATTCTCGGTCTTCCGTTCATGCATGCGGTCTTCCACAACAAAAATTTTATCGCCAAAGAGCTTGGGGATTTTCACTTTGGTGTTGAACGGGAGAAGGTTTGTGGCAATAATCCCGTCCCGAACCCTGGTTCCTGATGCCGTAATATACGGGGTATCATCCGTTTCCTCGGGAGTGCTTGAGTAGGCCGTTACCCAAACGGTACGCTTTTCCGCTATTTGATCCGGAAGTACCACTACTCGCTCGATAGTGGTTGTTTTCCGGGCGAACAGCTCTATGTCTCCCGTTGTTTGAACTGCCGTGGCGCTTGACGGGTAAAGCCCCGAAACAAGGGCCGCTAAAAAGATAATATATGTTCCCATGTTGTTTTCCAATAAAAAACGCCCCCCGCCGGGGGCATATTCTTTACTTGGATAGTATAGCGCTCTCACGGGAATTGTCAACCCCCACGTAATGTTTCAATACCTTGGAAACACCTCCCATCCCTAGAAGGGGCTGGTATGC
>CAYTEE010000118.1:0-1816 GCA_964436785.1 uncultured Candidatus Saccharibacteria bacterium | reverse complement strand
AATCGTTTCTTCTCTTCCAGCCCATCGCCGACTATATTGCCGTAAACGTAAGCTGTCCGAATACAGAGGATGGGAGGGATTTTTGCGAGCCGGATTCGCTCGGCGTGCTCCTTGCCCGCCTTGACCAATGCGGAGTTTCAAAGCCGGTTTTTTTGAAGATAAAGCCCGATATTGCCCATGGCGAATTCGATCGGATGCTTGAGGTGTGCGGCCGTTTTCCCTGGATAACGGGTTTTATCATAAGCAACTTAACGCACTCCCGCGATAATCTAAAAACAGATAGCAAGGTTTTCGAACGGAAAAAGATCCGAGGGGGGATAAGCGGCAAGCCGGCGCAGAAATTAAGCAACGAGCTCCTTGCATACGCCTATAAGAAAACAAGGGGGCGGTACGCGCTCATCGGATGCGGAGGCGTTTTTTCCGGACGGGACGCGTACGAGAAGATCCGGCTTGGCGCCTCGCTCGTAGAACTTATTACTGGTATGATATACGAAGGTCCAACGCTCATAGGGAAAATAAATAAAGAGCTTGCGGTTCTGCTTCGGGCGGATGGGTTTCGAAGCGTGCGCGAAGCGGTCGGAACGGCGCACGGAAAGGAATTTTAGGAATGAATATCAAAAATATAACGGTTCGGCAAATATTCGACTCGCGGGGCGAGCCGACTATCGAGGTGCGCGGAGGGAACCCTTTGGTCTCCGCGTCCGTGCCTTCGGGAAAGAGCAGGGGAAGCCGAGAGGCGAAAGTTTTTTCGTTTCATGAGGCGGCAGAAAGCGTTAAAAAGATAAACAAAAAGATCGGCGGGAGAAATTTTACTTCGGCGCGGGAACTGGACGGGGCGCTTATTCGCCTGGACGGCACCGCGAACAAATCAAGACTCGGCGGGAATGTGACGCTTGCGGTCTCAATGTTCGGCGTGCGGGCGCTTGCGGCAGAGCGTGGGCAAGAGGTTTGGCGGGTTTTACGCGAAGAATTTTTTAGGGGCGCGAAAGACGAAGCGCCATTTATTTTTTCTAACCTCATAAACGGAGGGGCGCACGCGGCGAATAATTTGGACATTCAGGAGTATATGGCGGTTGTACGCCCAACCCGGGCGGGCTCTCAGGGGATAGCGGAGAGCATAAAAGCGCTCGTTCATTTGTATAAAGAACTTGGCATTATCTTCAAGAAAACGCATGGAATAGAAACGATCCCGATCGGCGACGAGGGGGGATATTCGCTGAATTTCAGGAGCAACTTTGAGCCGATCGCGGTTTTGGGAAAACTTATCAAAAAATTACACCTTGAAAATCGTTTTTTTCTTGCGCTTGATGCCGCGGCTGGCGAATTTTCCTTGCCCGCAAAAGCTTTACGCGGAGGCGGGGGAAAGTATGCATATCGCTTCGGCGGGAAACGGTTTTCCTCCGAACAGCTCGCGGCTCTCTACGCACGCTATTTTAAAAGATCAAAACTGCTTTTCTCGGTTGAAGATCCGTTTGCGGAGCGTGACATAGGCGGTTTTCAGCTCATTCGGGAGAAATTGCCCTCTTTGTGGACGGTGGGGGACGATCTGACTGCCACAAACCCCGCGGTGATACAAAAATGCGCGCACGAGGAAACCGTGAATGCCGTGATCATCAAACCGAATCAGATCGGGACTGTCGGCGAGGCGTGCGAAGCGATCGCGGTCGCGAAAAAACACAAATTGAAGACGATCGTTTCGCATCGCTCGGGTGAAACGGATGATAATTTTATCATTCATCTCGCAAAAGCAGCCGGCGCGGACGGGGTGAAGATCGGAGCGCCAACACGCGAACGGATATCGAAATTCAACGAGATG
>CAYTEE010000117.1:0-1863 GCA_964436785.1 uncultured Candidatus Saccharibacteria bacterium | reverse complement strand
AAACGCCGATTGAAAAAATAGCTGAAGTGTTTCCAAGGTCATGGAGATGAGAAGACGCTTTGAGAATTACCGCAACAAAATCACGCCGAGGAAAACAAGAACCGCTCCGCAGACTTTTTGTAGAACGTTCGATTTTTCCTTTAGGATGAATATGCCACCGAACGTGGTAAGGATTGTTGAAAGATAAATTATCGGCACGGCGACCGATGCCTCGGCAATGCGAAAGGTGCTGAGCAATAGGTAATACCCGAGCACGCTTATTGCTCCCAAGACCGGCAGGCGCCACGAAGTTGCGCGGATTTCGTCTTTGAGCCGCGCAACCCACTCTTTCCCGAGAAGAGGAGTCGCATAGAGCGAGGGCATGAGATAGGTGATGATGATATAGAGCCCCAGGGGATAAAAAGCGAACGCCGCTTTATCCGCGATGTAGGCAAATGCCAGCGAAGTTACGGTAATCAAGCCGAAGAAAAGGCCGCGAAACGTAACGTGCCCGCCGTGTTTGTATATCGCGATAATGTTTCCGCCTACGATAAGCGTAATTGCCGCAAGCTTCTCTACCGATATACTTTCTTGAAGGAGTAGAATTGCACCCAAAAAAGTAATCGCGGGCGTAAGTTGGAAAAGAACGGTGAGTCGCGACGCCTCCAGATGTTTTCTGCTGAAAAATTCCGTGCCTTGGAATATAGCGAAAAAGACGGTCGCGAGAAATGTAACGAAAAGAATCATCGGCGTGATTACGCCGAATTTCCACGGTTCAAAAAGAAAAATTGGAAAAGCAAGTATCGAAGACCACGCGCCATAAAGGATCGAGAAGGCAAGGGGATCGCGGCTCGCTTTTGCAAGAACCCGTGCGATAAGGCTGTAGGTGGCAAAAGAAACTGCCGCAGCAAGGGCAAGGACGAAGCCAGTGGCAGTGATCATTACGCGTTATCCCAATCTTCGTTCGAGATGCTCGCTTGTCGCACGATCTCCGCAATAAGATGTTTCGAGATATCGCTCCGATGCGGATTGGGAATTCTGACCTTTAACTCGCCGCGTACCATAAACAAATGGCGGCCGCCAGAATAGGGGCCGCTAAATCCTAAAGCTCGGAATTTCTGGACAAGCTTTCTCCAAGAAATATTTTTGGGCATGCCACCCGTAAGTTTATCGCGAGGTTTTTACCAATTCGCGGCGATCAACTTTGATCGAAAAACCGGGAACTTTTTCGCGATCCCGTATTTTAAGAAGGAGCCAATCTTCCAAAACCCCGCGCAATTCCTTCCGGCAGTCCTCTAAATTCTTCGCGTTTGCCCACACGCCCCTAAGCCCTGGAATCTCGCCAAAATAACTTCCATTTTTAAGCAGTTTATACCGGGCTTCTTTTAGCTTTTTAAGTATATATTCGCTGATCATGTTTTTATGATAGCACTCACGGGGGCAAAATTCAACCAGGATTTTGGCGAGTTGACTTCCTGCTCCAATCCCCACAACATCCTTACAAACTTGAGTTTGTAAGGATGTTGTTTTGGCAGGAATTGGTTGGCAAAAATCAAAAAATTTGGTGAAGCTCCACGGCCTTAGAGCCGTGGCCTCTTGGCAAACTGGATTCCGTGGAGCGGAATCCAGCCTCCAGAAAGCCATGCCCCATTCATCTACCGGCTTCCATCGGCGGCTTTCTGGGGCTGTGGTAAAATAATGAGATATGAATTCTCCGCATGAAGACAGGGGAGCGGGTATCGAGAAGATCATCGCGCAATTATCTTCTCTTTCCGTAGAACAAAAAAAACTTATTCTGGAGTATCTTGCGGAAGCATTAAAAAGCGATACGGAAAATGAGCCGAAAGAGCCGAGCGTCAGGCGCGCAACAACCTCGTCTTTGGA
>CAYTEE010000116.1:0-1889 GCA_964436785.1 uncultured Candidatus Saccharibacteria bacterium | reverse complement strand
GGTATTCACGGCTAGCTCCTTCAGCGAATAAGCGGGTAAATTTACCCCGTTACCACGGCTTTATAACCGTTGTAATGGGGTGAAGCGGACCCCAGTCGGATATTACTGCGAAGACCATATCATAAAAAACACACGCTCGCAAAGCGGAGCTTTGCCCGTAAAAATTTTAGAAAAACTGACTTCACTTTACTTATGGAGCGGGTAACGGGAGTCGAACCCGTGTCTTAACCTTGGGAAGGTCACATAATGCCGTTATACGATACCCGCAATTTTTTCCTACTCACTACTTCCTACTCTCTACTTACTAATTAAGGGTACAAACCGAAACCCTTCGTACTCTTTTTTGACAAACACGTCGTCGGCTTTTTTGTCGAGGACGACGATACGGCTCCCGACCGGTGCGACGATCCGCCCCCCCACCGCAAGCTGGCGTTTCCACGCGAGGGGCACCTCCCGCTCGGCGCTCGCCGCCGCGATAATCTTATTAAACCCGTAGACCGGAAGCAAATCCGGCGGGACACCTTCCGTGGCATCGCCCGTAATAATGTTAACCCATCCTTTTTCCCGAAACCCGTATTTGTCGATGTTCCGCTCCGCCATCGCCGTGAGCTCGGGGGTTCTTTCTATCCCTATCACTATGGGTTCCTTCGTTTCGTCTCTTTCCGCGTCCCGAAACGCAATGTACGCAAGAAGCGCCGCTTGCCAGCCGGAGCCCACTCCGACATCCAATATTCTTTCTCCCGGCTTCGGCTCAAGCAACTCGAGCATGAATGCAACGGTCAATGGCTGCGAAATTGTCTGGCCATGCCCGATAGGAAGCGGCTTATTTTCGTACGCCGAATCGGCGCGCTCGGGCGGAACGAAATCCAAGCGGTCAATGGCGCGGAATGCTTCAAGTACGAGCGGCGTTTTTAAATACCCGTCCGCCTTGAGGTCTTGAATAAGGGACTCTTTGGTCGGCTTTTTACTCATGGATTTTTACTTTCCCGTCTTCCCAATGGAATGTCTTCGAAAAGATCCTCACCGTGCTTTTTTTCTTTGCTTCGAGAAGCCACGTTTCGAGCGTTTCCCCGCGCATAAAGAGCCGCCCGCTCAACAGGTCCTGCTCCGCCTGCGGAACCAGTATCTCCTGCTTGATATCGGAAAATGCCAGCCCATAAAGAGCAAGGGATTTCGCCTGGAGCTCCGCATCGCCGTCGAACTTATCCACCTTATTCGCCAAAAGCCGGTCAAAGTCGTCCCCCAGTTCATCCTTGATTGCCGCGCGCACCAAGATCGTCTCTATCAAGCGATCCAAAACCGCCGCCTGAACGTCAGTGGACTTCGGCATCGCTTGCTCGTTCCCCGATTCCGGCTGATAGAGCTTAACCGTATTCCAATATGAGAGAGAAATTGCCCGATAGTCCTTCCGGAACTGCCTGCTCATGATGAACGTCCGATCCACCATGCCGATGGGATAATATCCTCCCGAAACTACGGCGAAAAGTAAAATTCCCGCGGCAACGATCGAGAGAAAAACAATAAATATGTGGCGATTGGTGAACATTATTCGCGTATTCCGGTTGAGGACGGCGAGGAAGTCGCCGCTTGAGGAACAATAATGATCATGGTCTCTTTCGGGTCGCGAAAGTTAAACCGGGCCCGAAGTTCTTTTTCCAGGTTCGCTGGATTCACAAAATACCGGAGGTCGGCTTGAAGTTTCTCCCCGTCCGCCTTCGCCTTCGTAAGTTCCGCCTTTATCTCGCCAAACTCCCTTGTAAGCTCCCTCTGCCGGCCGAGAGAGGAGTACACCTGCGCCCCGAGGAGCACGATAAGCCCGGAGAAAATAATAAGGCCGAGAAGCCGCATATACGGTAAGGGTAACGCGACCGCGCGGGAAAATCAAAAAA
>CAYTEE010000115.1:0-1907 GCA_964436785.1 uncultured Candidatus Saccharibacteria bacterium | reverse complement strand
CCCAGGAGGCGCTCAAGTTTCTCGGGCGGCGCGGGCGGATGGATCTGGGCATCTATCTTATCTCTTACGGGGATTGGCAGGGAATGATGAAAAAATATTCTCCGTACATGAGCGAGATCGCGGCTGCGGTCAAGTCGCTCGACGCCAAATCGGGCACAGGGGGTCGGCGCATCGTGGAGCTTGAAGAAACAAGCAAGGGGGGGGACGCGCCCATTATCAGGATAGTAGGGGATACGTTCCGCCACGCGGTGGAAATCTTGGCCTCCGATGTGCACATCGAGCCGCAAGAAACATATCTCCGTATCCGGATCCGTATCGATGGAGTTCTGCACGAGGAAGCGGCGCTCCCTCTTGAGCTTTCGCAGGCGGTTGTTTCCCGCGTGAAGGTGATCTCGAACCTCAAGATAGACGAGACGAGGATACCGCAGGATGGGCGTTTCCGGTCCCGGATCTTCGATCGGGAAATAGACTTCCGCGTTTCTACATTCCCAACGCCGCACGGAGAAAAGGTTGCCATCCGCATTCTCGATCCCACGACGGGGTTGAAAAGCCTGGATCAGCTGGGGCTTGTGGGAGCGAACCTTGATCTGGTGAAGGCGAGCCTCGAAAAGCCGTTCGGATTGATCCTTGTAACCGGGCCAACCGGTTCCGGGAAGACCACCACGATCTACGCGCTTCTCCAGACGCTCAATAAAGATAATGTGAACATCGTAAGCCTTGAGGATCCGGTGGAATATTTTATTTCCGGAATGAACCAGTCGCAGGTGCGGCCCGAGATCGGGTATGACTTCGCTTCCGGGTTGCGGCAAATTCTCCGCCAGGATCCGGATATCATCCTGGTCGGTGAGGTGCGCGACAACGAAACGGCGGGCCTCGCGATCCATTCGGCATTAACGGGCCATATCGTACTCACGACGCTTCACACAAATAACGCGGCAGGGGCAATTCCCCGCCTTATCGACATGAAAGTGGAGCCGTTCCTTATACCCTCGGCTCTCAATATGATCATTGCCCAGCGCCTGGTTGCCGCGCTCTGTGGGAGCTGTAAGGCAGAGGAGGAAGCGCCGCCCCCCGTCCAGAAGATCATCAAAAAAACCCTATCCGAACTTCCGCCGGAGATCGTGGAGGCGTACAAAGAACCGTATAAGATATTCCGCGCTGTCGGATGCAACGTGTGCCACGGCCGGGGAGTTCTCGGGCGCGTGGCGCTTTTTGAAGTGCTTCGCATGACTCCCGCGATAGAAGAGCTGGTTAACACCTCTTCGGGGCGGCCGAGCGCGCAGAAGATACTTGCCGAAGCGAAAAGCCAGGGGACAATGACCCTGCGGCACGACGGTATGATCAAAGCGCTCCAGGGGCTTATTCCGATAGAAGAGGTTTTGCGCGAAACCGAGGATTCATAGAATGCGGAGATGTTTATTATCCGGCGAATTTCGTCTATAATAGTAAGAAGATAAAAATAACAACATGGCAGAAGAATACAAACAAAAACTTTTGGATCTCCTGGTCGCAACCGCGAAGCAGAACGCGTCCGATCTCCATATTGGCGTCGGGAGGCGGCCGACTCTGCGCATCGACGGAACATTGGTGCCGCTCCAGAAGGAGCCGCTCGTTACTCCGGAGATTGCCGAAGCGCTTATCTCGGAGCTTATGACTCCCGATCAGAAGGAGACGTTCGCGAAAGACCGGCAGATAGATTTCGCGTACAACCTGGAAGACAAAGCGCGTTTTCGGGTGAACGTATATTCGCAGAGAGGATATTATGCGGCCTCCCTCCGGCTTATCCCGTCTCGCATTCGCTCCATCGAGGAGCTCACTCTCCCCTCGATCCTCCATGATTTCACGAATCTCTCGCAGGGGTTCGTGCTCTTGGTGGGACCTGCCGGACACGGGAAATCCACCACGCT
>CAYTEE010000114.1:353-1912 GCA_964436785.1 uncultured Candidatus Saccharibacteria bacterium | reverse complement strand
AATTTCTCGGATACCGCGTAATCCGGTGGAATTATTTCGGCGACTGGGGAACGCAGTTCGGAAAACTTATTGCCGCGTATAAGCTTTGGGGGAGCGAGAAGACCGTGCGCGCAAAACCAATCCAAACCCTCCTTGATCTCTATATCCGCTTCCACGACGAGATGAAATCAAACCCGGAATTGGAAAGCCGGGGCAGAGAAGAATTTCGGAAACTCGAGGAAGGCGACCGCGAGAACCGGAAACTTTGGGAGTGGTTCAAAAAAGAATCTCTCCGGGAATTCCATGGGATCTACAAGCGGTTGGGCATAAAATTTGATGTCGAGATGGGAGAGGCATTTTTTGAAAAAGATATGAAGCCGCTTGTCGATGAATTGGTCCAAGCAGGCATTGCGCAAAAAAGCGAAGGGTCGCTCGTTATCCCGCTTCCCGGGAGCGATCTCCCGGCGCTTATCCAAAAAGCGGACGGAGCAAGCCTGTATCTCACGCGTGATATCGCGAATCTCCGTTATCGCATCAAAAAGTACAAGCCGGAGAAAATTTTCTACGTGGTTGGGAACGAACAGACGCTCCATTTTGAGCAGCTTTTCAAGGTCGCGGAAATTTTGGGGTTGCGGGCGGCGGAGCTTATACACGTAAAATACGGCTTGGTGCTTGCCGAGGGCGGGAAAAAATTCGCCACACGCGAGGGGCGGGTAGTTTTTCTGGAGGATGTTATCGAAAAGGCGCTCGATCTATCCCGCGCAATTCTTGAAGAAAAAAGCCCCACTCTCTCTGCAGGGGAGAAGAAGACCATCGCGGAGGCGGTCGGCATCGGGGCGCTGAAGTACGCCAATCTCAAGGAGAACCGGCACTCGGATATTGTTTTTCACTGGGAGCAGATGCTCGATTTTTCGGGGGACAGCGCTCCGTATTTCCAGTACACCTATGCGCGCCTTCAAAGTATTTTGCGGAAGGCGGGACGGATCGGGAAGTCCGATCTTGCGCTCTTAATCGGCGAAGAAGAACGCGCGCTTATCTTAAAAATGATGGAATTTCCGGATGTTGTCCGCGAGAGCGCCGCCGAGTACGCGACAAATTATCTCGCGAGCTATCTCTATGCGCTTGCGGTCCGGGTGAACAAACTCTATGAAACCACGCCGGTTTTGAAAGAAGAAAATAAGCTTCGGAAGAACGCGCTCTTGAGTCTTATTGCCGCGGCAAGCGGAATTTTAAAAACGGATCTTTCGCTCTTGGGTATTCCGGTGGTTCCCAAGATGTGAAGCTCCGCGGTTTTACGGCTGTGGCTTTCTGGGGTTGTGGTAAAAAGGCCGGAGAGTCCGGACATTCGGATTGCCTGTGCCAGGTCCCGCGTCCCGATCCCCGTCTCTCCGACCACATTGCATATTATACCAGAAAAATAAATATCGGTGCTCATCGCCCCATCCCTCAAGGCGCTTCCTTCCCGCTGGAAGGGTGTCGCCAAGGCGGTGAGCACCGACATTCTCTTTTTAATTCTTCTGGTTTTGTCTGTCAACCCCGTTAGAGAAAAACCACCCCAAGGTGGCTGAAGCCACTCGCTC
>CAYTEE010000114.1:0-343 GCA_964436785.1 uncultured Candidatus Saccharibacteria bacterium | reverse complement strand
TCTTTTATGATTGTGAGACAGGAGCATATATCCTTTTTTTGTTATGCCAGCGCGCGAAAAGAAGAAAAAAGATTTTTTTTCCGGCACGGGGTTTGACCTTCCGAAAACCGAGGAGCAGGTATTGGCGTTTTGGAAAAGCAGCGCGATCTTTGAAAAGAGCCTCACGAAACGCAAAAAGGGCAAGCGGTTTGTTTTTTATGAGGGTCCTCCGGGAGCGAACGGCCAGCCGGGAATTCACCATGTTCTCGCGCGCGTTTTTAAAGACGTTATTCCCCGCTATAAGACGATGCGCGGGTACTTTGTGCCGCGCAAGAGCGGATGGGACACACATGGGCTTCCGGTC
>CAYTEE010000113.1:0-1914 GCA_964436785.1 uncultured Candidatus Saccharibacteria bacterium | reverse complement strand
GGGAGGCCAAGTCACTGTAACGTCCGATGCGGTTGTTGCGAAAGATTCGTACATCGCGGGCGGAGCGCTCACCTTTGCGGGAACGGAAAACGGCAACCTCACCATGGCCGGCGGCCAGGTGCGCATAGACGGAACGGTGAACGGCAATCTTATGATAAAGCGCGCGGAGAAGGTTACGTTCGGCTCTCAAGCGGTTGTGAAGGGGACGATAGAATATTCCGCGCCCAATGAAGCGATCATCCAAGACGGCGCAAAACTTGCCACGACGCCCGTGTTCCATAAGATACAAAACATCCGCAAGGGCGTGCCTGCGTGGCCCTTTGTGTCCTTTTTCGGGATCATGTTTTTCTTGAAGATGATCGCCGCGCTCGCCGCCGCGTACCTCCTGTGGTATCTGCGCCGCCAAGATATGACGGCCGCTATTCAAGATGTTCAAGGGCGCTTCTGGAAAATGTTGTTGCGCGGATTCGCGGTGCTTATCCTTATTCCCGTCGCAAGCATTATTCTCCTTGTTACCGTGGTTGGCTGGGTTCCCGCGGCGGTTATGCTTGCCGCCTATGCCGCGTTCCTCGTGCTTGCGGCGCCCGTTGCCGCAATTATCGTGACATCGCTCATCATGGCGGTTTTCAAAAAGAGCCGCACGGACCTTGCGTGGTATCACATCCTCGGGGGGTTTGTTGTCTTGAATCTTCTCCTGATTATTCCCGTGGTCGGCTGGCTTGCATGGTTTGTGCTCTACCTTATTTCTCTCGGCGCCATAGCAGGCATCGTGAAAGCGAAGTTTACGGCGTAGAAAAAATTGCACAGTTTCAAAAGCCACCTGAAAAGGTGGCTTTTGTTTGGGGATTAGGGGACTGAAAGGGTTCGGTTGGGTTGTTTAAAGTTTCGTTTCTGGATTTCTGTCAATCAAATTATGCGCTTCGGCTATTTCTTCAGGAGAATAAAGATATATAATCTTGAATTTCCCCGATGTGAGCTTATTCGCATAATCAAGGGTGATCTCGGTGACGTGAATCAGCCCCCAATAAAGCCACTTTCCATTCCGATTTTCAACGAGAAAAGTTCTGACTGGAGGATATTGATATGCTCGTATTCCTGGTTTGTTCCGGAATTGGAAAACGCAATCCTTAAAATCCTCTGTCTTTAGAGGTTGAGCGAGATGTTTCTCATAATCTAGTTCATCTGGGAAACCCTGCTCTTTTGTAATCTGGAGCGTGTCGTTGATTTCGATGATACTACCCATAGGTAAAGTATACTATTTTCAATTTCCTTCAATACCACTCGATGTAATTCAAGATAGGCTGCGCTGACCCGGCTCGGTCGGGGCTTATTTTAATTTTGCTATCAGCAAAATTTTATCATAGGGGAATTCATAATCGGCGGCTTTTTTAACACCCTGGTCTACTATTTCGAATCCATATTGTTGGAGAATACTTGCGAGTTCTTGCTGGGTATATAAGCGCAAGTATATTTTTTCGCTCGGCATAAATGGTTCCGTAAGTTCTACCTCGCCATTCCCTTCTTGCATCACAATGCCGAGTATTCCTTGTGATTGGAGGTAGGTTTTGATTCTTTCAAGGGTTTTTTCAAGAGAGACCTGCTCGAAATGGAACAGGGAATATCCCGCCCATACGGCATCGGCTTTTTCTTCCGGTACAAATTCCCTCATATCGGCGACCGAAAAGTGAATTTCGGGGTAATTTTTCTTGGCAATAGCGATCATGCCCGAAGAGAGATCCACCCCTTGCGCCTTCATTCCTTTTTTAACGAAGTAGCCCGCCGAAAATCCGGTTCCGCACCCTAAGTCAACAATGTGCGACCCGGACTTCAAGTGAGATAGAAATATATTCAGAAATCGCAGAGCTTTGTCCGAGTCAATAACGTCGAATTTTTTCGCGTATTCCTCCGCAATAT
>CAYTEE010000112.1:0-2061 GCA_964436785.1 uncultured Candidatus Saccharibacteria bacterium | reverse complement strand
AGATAATCTTGCTCTGGCACAATTCATCTCGAAGGTTGTCGGAAAACCCCTGAAGTTCGAGATGGTAGATTTCCACTCAAGCCGCCCGGGGCACGACTTGCGCTATGCGCTCGATGGAACAAAAATGAAAGATCTCGGCTGGAAGATCCCTCTTAATTTTGAGAAAAGCCTCGAAAAAACGATACAATGGATATTATCGCCAGAAAACAAAAAATGGCTCGAAATTTGAATAAAGATGTATGCGCAGTAATTGTTACTCTAAATAGCGGGCAAGAAGTACCAAGCCTTATATCTGTTGCCCCTCAAGTTCCATCCGTAGTGCTTATCGACAACGGCTCACAGGAAAATCTGTATCAAGCAACGGCAAAACTCGTAAAACAATTCCCAAACGCAATCCTTCTGAGGAATGCAGAAAATATGGGCATTGCTGCCGCATTAAACCGCGGCGTCCGTTATGCGCAGGACCACGACTATACATGGGTATTAACACTTGACGACGATAGCGAGATTGCCCCAGGCATGGTGGCAAATATGCTTTCGTCTTATGATGCGCTGCCGGAACTTCTTCAAAAAAAAGTAGGCATTCTCGCTCCCAATTATACGAATACAAAGGGCAAAGTATATTCGCTAACAACTCCCACAATAATTCCTACCGCAATTACCTCTGGCCAACTCGTACATACCCGTGTATACGAAAAAATAGGCTATTACAAAGAAGGATTTATTGTCGGCTGTGTCGATCACGAATTTTGTTTCCGCGCGCTTTCGCACAATATCCATACCCTCCTCGTGCCAACCGCATTTCTTCATCAACGACTCGGCAGACCGTCCCTCCATTCGTTTCTCGGAAAACAATTCGTCGTGCCTCATTACTCTCCAACTCGCTATTACTATACATATAGAAATAGCATCTATCTCTACAAAAAATATTTCACAAAAGTCCCGGGGTGGATATGCGCAAATATCTGGTCAAATTTTTTAAGTTTCATTAAGATCATATTATTTGAAGATAAAAAATATGAAAAAACCGCGGTAATAGCTCGTGGATGCGTTGACGGCCTCCGTGGCGTATATGGAAAAATAAGCATTCTATGAGAATTATAAATTTCATCTTTGCCTCGCAGAAAAAAGAGTCTCGCATGGGTCACAAAATCATGCGGAACGCATTCTGGCTTACCGCGGGCGACGTGGCAAATCGGCTCCTCAAGGCCGTACTCATCGTCTATGCCACGCGCATTCTTCCGATCTCCGAGTATGGCGCATTCAGTTTCGCGCTAAACCTCGTCTCACTTGTGTTCGTCGTTGCGGATCTCGGCGTTTCCAGCGTTCTCCAGCGGCGCCTTGCGGAAAAAGACGATAAGGAATATCTCTCTTCAAGTTTTGCGATAAAACTCTGCCTTCTTGCGCTTGCGATCGTCATTACAATTGTCGCCGCACTTGCAAGCGATCCCAAAGTCATGGGGCTCGCGCTGATTTTGATCGTTATGACGGGGTTTGACGCACTCAAGGGTTTCTTCCTTGTTATTCACACGGCGCGTAATCGGATGGATAAAATGGCGATCTCCAATACCCTCGAGACGGCGGCAACGGTCGCAGTTGGACTTTTTATGATTTTTTCCTTCCCCTCTGCGTCGACACTTGCATGGAGCTATGCGTTTGGCGCTCTTATTTCGTTATGCTATGTGCTCTTTACCGTGCAACCATCCCTTCCCGGCATTTTCTCCGCCGCGAATTCGGCGCTCATCAAAAAAATACTTCTTGCCGGCTGGCCGCTTGCGCTAGGGGGCATTGCCTGGGGACTTATGAACACAACCGACAGTCTGATTTTAGGCTGGATAAAAGGGCTGGATACGGTTGCATTCTATAATGCTGCCGCAAAAATCCCCCAGTTTTTGGGCCCAATCGGCGGAATCATAATCGGCGCCACATTCCCCTCGCTTGTTGCCACCATGCAAAACCCGGACGCGCATAAAAAACTTTTCTCGCGCATCAATGAGGCGCTGTTCGCAATCACCCTGCCCGTCGCCGCAGGCGGGATCATCATCGCTCATCCCTTGATCC
>CAYTEE010000111.1:0-2066 GCA_964436785.1 uncultured Candidatus Saccharibacteria bacterium | reverse complement strand
GCCGCTCGGGCGAGATCATGAATGAAGGGGTTTTTTCGTTATGGAACGGGCAGAGCGCTTTGAAATTTTTCCCCGCCGGCCGGAGCTCGAGGTACCCCTTCAGAAACTCGGCGATATCGAGTTTTTCCTTGATCAATTCCACGGGAGAGCCAGCCATGATGTAAAGATTCTACGCCAAAAACACCGCGCAGGCAAAAATTGACCACGTTAGAAACATGATTTCTGGCGGGATTGACGGGACAGAGAAAAAGAGATATCAAAGAAGAAGCATTCGGTGGCATCTTCTCTATAAGGGAGGCTCCAGTGTTCCTAAATCTTGCCGCAATATCCCCGCCCGAAGAACTGCTCGAAAGCTTCAAGGCATGGATCACCATTCAGGCAAACAACTGCTCGCAGAACAAGTTCCGTCTTCCTGTCGCCAACGTTCCGCATGCATTACTCACGGTAGTTGACGTGAACCAAGCGCCACGATTCTCGAGGTACTATCTTGGAATCGTCATCCGCGGCCTCGCGAACACACCAGAGCTATCAACAAGGCTTTACTTCGTAGGCCAGCTATACGAGAACACTATACCCAAAGCTGTCTTGTGTGGTAAACCATGTCGGTACGTTCGCGGGTTCTGGAGCTTCAGGCACAACAACGGCCTCGTCCAGCTCTCGAACGACTCGAGCGTGCCGAACGCCAAGACCTTCGGATAGAGTGCGCGCTCCGCACATTTCCCACGTCATCCACTCTCACACCCCGCATCACCACGCGGGGCTTTTTCTTGTAAGAGAAATTATCCCGGGAAAATCGAGCTGATACCCCAGATGGCAAACACGCCGAGCGCAATGCCGAGAAGGTGCAGGAGTTCGCTTCCCTCATGCTCGTGCTTCAGTTCGGGAAGCAGGTCGGAAATCGCGATATAGAGAAACGTTCCGACGATGAACGCGAGAAAATATCCAAGGTACGGCAAAAGAATGGGCAAGAAAAAATATCCGATGAGCGCCCCCAAAATAGCGATGGCTCCGGAAAGAAAATTGTAAAGAAACACTTTCGCCTTGGGATATCCCGCGTGTATCATCACTCCAAAGTCCCCTATCTCCTGCGGGATCTCGTGGAAAAAAACCGCTATCGTCGTGGCGATCCCAAGCCCCGTGCTCACGCTAAAACTCAGCGCGATCGTAATGCCGTCAATAAAATTATGAAGCGAATCGGCAATAAGGATGGACTGGACAAATACGGGAGAGCCGTCTGCGCGTTCGTCGTGGGCATGATACCGGTGAAATATCTTTTCGAAGAGAAAGAGAAAGAAAATTCCAAAAATAACAAAAGGCGCAACTGCCGTATAGGGAAGCTCATGAAACGCCTCCGGCAAAAGTTCCAAAAATGCGGCGCCGAGAAGCCCTCCGACGGCGAAACTTACTAACGATAAAGAAAATTTTTTCGCTAACGCCTCTTTCCATAAAAGCACCGCTCCGCCTATAAGAGAAAGAATACTCCCCAGAATGGTCGCAATAAGAATATTAAAAAGCATCTCATGAATATTATAGGGGAAACTGCCAATTTGGTCGAGAAATAGAAAGGCCCGATCCGTAGTTCCAGGATCGGGCCCTTGTCGTTTTGTGCCGCTCACTTCTTGATCGCATCGGTTCGCCGCTCGGCTTCCTCTTTTGCGAGAAACGCGGTTACGAAGTTCAGGAACCAGTTGAAGTCCTGATACGTAACCGGCCCGGAAAAATCGAGTGCCGCCAAGAACTCCCTGTCCTTGCTATCGAGGATTTTTGGCGCACGCTCCGAGCCCACGATCGCATTCGAAAGATACGCGCTGATCATCATGGGCGCGGGATTCAAGAGCGCCCCAACCGGTTCGCGCTCTACTTCTTCGCGGGGCTTGACGAACAAGGCGTCCCCCGCGGAAAGCTCACGAAGCAATCCGAGGAGAAGGCGCGCGAGTTCCGGGTCGAACCCTCCGGGAGAGTTCTCGAGCTTAAGAAGCGCTTCCCTCTGGCGATCAATGATACTGCTCACGGTATTCACGGCTAGCTCCTTCAGCGAATAAGCGGGTAAATTTACCCCGTTACCA
>CAYTEE010000110.1:0-2088 GCA_964436785.1 uncultured Candidatus Saccharibacteria bacterium | reverse complement strand
CTCCAGAGAGCGCGTGGATGGAATCCAAGGAAATATTTGAAGCCAGCGTTTTCTTCATTGTCCATCCGTCGTGGAGCATCGATCCCAACCCTTGAATATCCCCGCGGGTCAGGCGCTCGGTAAACTCCGGAACAGAATCAGCCATAGATTTCAATGTTTCGAACTTCCCCCCAATGTTCGCTTTTTGTTCGAAAAGCACCGATGAAGCCGGCCGCGCAATACCGGTATAGAAAAGGAGAAGGTGGTCTTCTATCATGCGCCGCATTTTATAATCCAAAAATACCGGGTGCACATCCACGGAATCATCCGGATTGAACTGGAACACGTTAAACCCCCCGAACGCCGCGGCATATTGGTCCTGCTTTCCGATCGGCTCCCCCAAAAGATCGATCTCCAACCGGCACGCCGCCTCGGCAACTCCGGTTTTATCTATATTTTTTTTCTGATACGAGTAGAGTCCCTTGATGAGCGCCACAGAAAAACTCGAGGAAGAGCCCAGTCCGGTTTTCGCGGGGAGCGAAGCGAACGACCCGATCTCGATGTTTTTCGCGATGCCAAAGTCTATCAATGCATGCTTAATGCGCGTGTGTTGGAGCTCGTCGGGGGCGTCCACGGTTTCCGAGAGAGAATACCTCGCAGAAACCTTGTCGATAAGCGGGGTGCGATTGATGACGATATATACGTATTTATCGATGGTCGTCGAAAGAACCCGCCCGGGATGCCGGAAATAAAAATCGGGCAGGTCGGTGCCTCCGCCCACAAAACTGATGCGTAATGGCGCGCGAACAACGATCATTGAAGTACAACTATAATATGACAAGGGTGTATTTTTGTCAAAGAAAAATGCCTTGACTTTTCACACGTGTTATGTATAATGATACGGATTCGCCAGTAAGTCCAATTAGCAAACAGCTCCTAGACAACTAAGGGGGATAGATGAAGACCATCTGGAAATCGGCTCTAGCCATGCTAGTTCTAATCGTTGCATCGGGATGTGGGCCCAGCGAAGAGCTGGTCACTGTAATGTCCGAGAAGCGCGCGGAGACTGGTACGGTGATCTCAAGAGAGCATCGTGATAAGGAATACCTGAATCCCTTGGACAACATCAACCCCATGAGTGATATCGACCCTTTCTTTAATATGAAGAAGGGCCGATTCGTCACTATGACGCCAGAAAAGAACCTCGTCGAAGTCCAAACATCTGTTGGCA
Organism: uncultured Candidatus Saccharibacteria bacterium; assembly: GCA_964436785.1. Classification (GTDB taxonomy): domain Bacteria; phylum Patescibacteriota; class Minisyncoccia; order UBA6257; family 2-01-FULL-56-20; genus CAYTEE01. Next base: position 878 of record CAYTEE010000110.1, on the reverse strand, counting down.
ACGTGGTCTGGAATGACAAAATACTTTTCGGCGCCCTCGACGTAGGCGACAAAGTCAACGTCGAAATCGTCCCACGATATAAAGTCACTAGGGACAGAAAAACAGGAGTCGTCCTGTCGAAGGTTCTCATGGGGCACAGGATCTCCCCAGCTCTTAAATAGCCCGCTCAGACCATACTCCCGGAGCGGCATCAGCACCTTAAATCAAAGGTTTGGGCATGTAGCAATTCATCGCTGCCTCTGCCCTCCCACCCAAGTTCACAATCTATTTGCGAATTTAGGTGAGAGATAGTCCTTATTCCCTAATATCATCTTCGGACAACCCCGTTAGAAGTCGCGGACGATCTTGCCACGTTAGAAACGTCGTTTCTGATAGGGTGTATCTGCGTCCTACTTCTCACGGGGTCAAGCGTATGTTCTAGGAACGCCGATATCCTAGAAAAAAACGCGCGAGAATTACACAGGGAAACCGCGCGGGGGCAGGCACTGGAACGAACACGAATGACAGCGATTATTTTCCGATACCCGCCTTAAGTTTTCTCAACGCCGCTCGGTTCAGCATTTTTCCAAGGCCCTCCTCCCGAAACCAGCGGACATAGTCCTTTACGGAATCTTCTGGGGCAAATCGCGGACGCCATCCAAGCTTTTTAAATTTTGAGATGTCCGAAACCGCGTGCCGGGTATCCGTCCTCCGAAACGCGCCAATTTTGATCTCCGAACGTGAACCGGTGATTCGTTGTACCGCCTTCGCGAAATCAAGAACTTTATGCGCCCTGCCTCCGCCAACATTAAAAATCTGAAAATCGGTTTTTTTGCTCCGAAGGGCAAGGAGGTTCGCCGCCACAACGTCTTTGATGCTTACAAAATCCCGAGTTTCTT
>CAYTEE010000109.1:0-2104 GCA_964436785.1 uncultured Candidatus Saccharibacteria bacterium | reverse complement strand
TGCGCAGATACTGTTTCCCATATAATTGAGGAGCGCCGCTCTGTCAAATTTTGATAAATACTGATTTTTCATTAGAATAAGCTCATGTCTTCTGCTGAAATTAGGAATCGATTTTTGGAATTTTTTGAGGAACGCGGGCACAAGATAGTGCCTTCGTCGTCTTTGATCCCCGACGATCCTTCGGTGCTTTTGACGACTGCGGGGATGCAGCAGTTTAAGCCGTACTTTGTAGGGAAAGCCGATCCAATCGCGGATTTTGGAAGTAAAAATGTTGCCTCGGTTCAGAAGTCGTTTCGGACGTCCGACATCGATGAAGTGGGAGACGAATCACATCTTACGTTTTTTGAGATGCTTGGAAATTTTAGTTTTGGTGGCCCTTTGACTTCGGATACGCCTTCGCTCAGGACAAGCTATTTCAAGAAAGGAGCGATTGAATACGCGCACGAGTTTATTGCAAAAGAAATGGGACTCACGATAGATTATGTAAGCGTTTTCAAGGGAGATGATGATGTTCCGGCGGACACAGAATCCGAAGAGATTTGGAAATCGCTTGGAGTTGCGAATATCAAAAAAATGGGGCGCGAGGATAATTTTTGGGGCCCGACGGGTAACGAGGGGCCGTGCGGACCGACGACGGAAATTTATGTAAATGGTCTTGAAGTTTGGAATATCGTATTCAATGAGTTTTATTGCGATAAAAATAAGAAACTTACCCCATTAAAAATCAAGGGAGTGGACACAGGAATGGGGTTGGAGCGTCTCGTAATGGTGGTGCAGAAAAAGAGCAATATCTTTGAGACGGATTTGTTTAGCGGGCTTACTGACTTGGTTCCAACTAGCGACATAAGACTCAAAAGAATTCTTGCCGATCACCTACGCGCTTCCGTCCATCTTATTGCGGATGGCGTAGAACCAAGTAACAAGGAAAGGGGATATATTTTGCGGCGCATCTTGAGGCGTGCCGCATTACATGCTATGGACGTTGCATTTGAGAGGGCAGTGCTGTCTTCACCAAAATCTATAACATCAGAAAACGAAAATGAGAAAGGTTGGTTTAATGAAATTGCAGCTCTTACAGCCGATTCAAGTTACTTTGCTATTACTGATAAGAAGAGTTTAATTTTAAAAATCATTGAAAAAGAGGTTGGGCAATTTTCCGAGTTGCTGAAATCACAGAAAGAAGTGGAAAGGCTTATACAACGTTCTCCTGATATTATTCCGGGACAAGATGCGTTTCATGTGTCATCAACATATGGCCCTCCTATTGATTATATACAAGACCAAGCGATAAAAGCGGGGAAGCAGGTTAACTTGCAAGAATTTGAATTGGCACGTGAAAAGCACCAAGAAATTTCCCGTGCGGGGCAGGAGAAAAAATTCGGCGGGCACGGGCTTTTATTGGATACGGGAGAGCTTAAAGCCGGGAACGAAGAGGAATTGAAAAAAGTGACGCGGCTGCATACCGCGACGCATATGCTCCAGCAGGCGCTCCGCGAGGTTTTGGGGCCGGAGGTGAAACAGATGGGCTCGGATATCACGGTGGAGCGTACGCGGTTCGATTTTACATTCTCTCGGAAGCTTACGCCGGAGGAAATAAAAAAATCGGAAGAGATCGTGAACCGGAAAATAAAAGAAGATCTGCCGATGCAGAAAGTAGTGCTTCCGAAGGCGGAGGCGGAGAAGACCGGCGCACTTTTCTTTTTCAAAGGGAAGTATCCGGACCCGGTGAATGTCTATTTTATCGGAAAGAACTTGGAAACCGCGTGGAGTAAGGAATTTTGCGGAGGGCCGCACGTCGGTCGCACAGGAGAGATAGGGGAGTTTAAAATTACGAAAGAGGAGGCAGTGGGCGCCGGGGTAAGGCGGATTCGGGGGATTGTTGTTCCATAAATTGTTAGAATTATTGATATGACCATTGGGAAAAGAGGGCTTGTCCTCTCAAGTTTTTCCAAGAAAAATTTGGGAGGATGGGCCATTATCAGATTTGTTATCGCCGTGGTTGTTGTCGGTGTTCTTTCCGCGGCTGTTGTTTACGTTTTGAACGTTTCCGAGCTTTTCCGGCAGGCGCGCGACTCGGACCGCTTGGCGCAGATCAGTAACTTGG
>CAYTEE010000108.1:0-2190 GCA_964436785.1 uncultured Candidatus Saccharibacteria bacterium | reverse complement strand
ATCCCTGCCGCTGTTTGTGCTTCGGGGTCTTACAAACCACGTAAAGATTCCCGCTTCGCTTTATGATCTTGCAGTGCTGGCAGATTTTTTTGATGGATGAACGAACTTTCATCCTTCACCTTTTAAGGACCGCAACGCAAGCGTTGTCCTTTGTTTTATTGTTCGACTTAAGTGATACATGTTGTGATTCTTTTTATAGTATGAAGCTCTCACTTCACAGTCCCTAAAAGGTGAGGGACGCGGCTATAATCTGCGCGTGATACGCCCGCGCCGGCGATCCGGCGCCAATTCTATAAGGACGCGATCTCCCGGCAAAACCCGGATATGATGGAGCTTCAGCTTTCCCGCAAGATGCGCCAACACCTCTTCGCCCCCTTTTAGGCGAACCCGAAACGTCAAAGCCGGAAGGGACTCTTCTACGATCCCTTCGACCAATTCCTGGTTCAGATTCGGCATACGGGGGAAAAAGCGCCCATTCGAAAAATAGAGCCTGTATAAGGTGTGCGATTCAGCCAGTCAAGCATAGTCGAAATGCGGTTTATAGTCAATCCCTCGCCCATCCCAAAGCCCTTCGGGCGCGCTTGCGCGCGGGTGAGATTTCTAACGGGGTTGCCCACACTAGGGGACCTCCACAACGATCCGGCTAATATCGAACGGGGCACTTATAAGCCAAAACGGCCGGAAAAATATCTTCGCGTCCTTGAACCCGGCCTCGCCCGCAAGGAGCTTCTGGATATCAGTTACGCGTTTCCCGAATATCTTTTCCCGAAATCCGTCGATATCAAAAGCCGGCTCGAGGATCCCGCTTGCCTTCACGGTAGCGCTTAATTCTCCCTTTCCGAAATTCGGAACCACCTTCTCATATGTCGCGCGGAGCTCGCGAAATTTTTTCCCGGAGTTCTCTTTTCCGGCGGCCGCGAGGAGCACTGCGGCAACATCAGATTCGCGGAATCCCAATGCGCGAACGCTCGCTTCGCCGGATACGGTAAAATTTCCTTTCTCGTCGCCTATCTTGCTCGCCTCTATCTTTCCCACTGTAATTTCGGATGCCCCGTCCGCGATCACGAATCCCTGGGGAATACGCTCGAACACTCCCGACTTAAAAACATTCTTAAGAAGTTCCGCAACCTTCGCCTTGCCCGCAGCGATATCTTTGTCACTTGCAACACCGCGCTCACCGGAAAATCCACCCGCAAGCGGTTCCGCGATAACTCCATAAAAGCCATCGTACTTCGGCGTTCCGCTAAACCCGGGCACCGTGAGCTTGCTCGAGCTCACATTATAAAGTGGCCCCGGAAGGTCGGCGGTAACGGGAACATCGATATGCGCCGGACGGAGCGTGTTCCCCTCCTTCGTCGCGCCCGGGACCACAACCGCCCTGTCGATACGGAATACTTTCCCACCCGGAGTCACAAACCGCGTTGTCGCAACAAGCGCCTGCGGGGCGGTGCCGTATGCGTTATAAATACTTATCGTTCCTTTCGCTTTTATAGAAACCTGCTCGCGAAGCGAAGCGGGAAACGATTGCGTTACGTTTTTCGAATCAAAGAAAAGTTCGCCGGGGATTTTATATTGCTCAAGATCCGTCTCGGCAATTCCTTTGGAAACGAGAAGTGCGTGCTCATATTGCCACGGAACTTTTTTGAAATCTATCACGATGCGCACACTGCCGAACGCCTTCGCCCACACATATCCCGTAAGCAGAAGAACAACAAGGATTACGGGGATAATGATCTTCTTCCTCAAGAAAAAAGACACAAACCGCGAACGCGCGGGTGCGGAACCGGACAGAGGGAACACCGAGGCTCCCGACTTTGTACTTTCCTTGCCGAGTTCCAAGGGATTAACCTTCAGTCCCGGAGCCGGCTGCGGCTCATGAACCCAGCTTTGCCCGACAGCCGCCTTCGGCACTTCCACCGGCTCGGCCTCGTCTTCTATTTCTATCTCTATATGGTGAGGTTCGGTCTTCTTTCCCCGCTTCGCTCCCTTTGAAACACGCACTTCCGAAGAAGTGCCAACCACAATATCAGAGAACGTTTTTGCTTCTCGGCCGCCCCGAAAGAGGGGGTGCGTGGAAGGGATCCCGTTTTTTTTCGCGAGCGCAAGGATATCGGTATCCACCGATTCGATAAACAGTTTTTTCTTCGCCGCCGCCGCTTCTTTTTTTATCGCCTTGATGCCGGCCGGCGA
>CAYTEE010000107.1:0-2211 GCA_964436785.1 uncultured Candidatus Saccharibacteria bacterium | reverse complement strand
TTGATGCGGTGCAGGAGGTGCTACCGGGGGGTGGGGGTGGTAAGGGAGGGGTGGGGGGAGGGACTGTGGGAGGGGTAGGGGTACCAGCAACTCCTTCGAGTTCGTAGACGTCGCCTTGGGAAGTCGTGCCAATAAACAGATAAGTTTTACCGCCGATACCGTGAACGAACGTCTGGACGGAACGTTGGTAGTAATCCGGAACAATGCGCTTGGTGTCGATTTCCACCGGCTGCCCGGCTTGTAGTTTCCATAGTTTCATATTCCACTCGATCTTGCCGTTAGCGCCGGCCGAGGCTAGGCCGGAAGAAACGAGATAACCATTGCCATAGTGAAGCGAATTGGCGACGTAGACAAAACGCGCCACGGACCAATTGCCGCTCACTCCACCCATGGATTGCGGAGAAAGAGCCAGTTTGGTTTCGGTATAAGAAGCTGCATCTCCTTGGGGCCCGGGACTGAGGACGGAAATAGAAACAACGGGAGCATCATATCGCGGAATACTCGAACTTGGATTCGGGTGAGAACTGTAGTGCAGGGAGTAGAATTTACCGCTGGCTGGGTCTGACGCCAGCCCCAGATATCTAGGGCCGGTGCCTGTGCCCGCCGTAAAGGTCTTTTGCGGATTGAGCCCGGTTACGAAATCTTTGGGATTATAGATCTTGACGCTCGAGCCGTCCAAGACCGCCAGCGCCTTGCCTGCTTGCGCCACATCCCCGACTTTTTCCCCGGAAAGCGAGCGTACGTATTTAGGGTTCGATGGCTCGGTCACGTTATAGAAAATTCCTTTTGTGTAACTGCTCAAATCCTTTCCAAATATAAAATATTCTGTTCCCGCGCCGGTAACTGCTTTTATGGAGTAGACCGGTCCCCCGCCAGAATGAACATCCGCCCCGCCGTTGGTTACTACGTTTGTGCCGTTCGTTCCGCTTCGTACCCACGGCAGAGTGTGCGGTCCGTCCGAGAATGTCAGCCCGCCTATGCCTTTTATCTGCGCCACTGGACGCAATTTGGTGCCATCGTCCCTGACTATCCCCCACCCGAAGAGATGGCCCAAGTAAACAAAGCCGCGATCGTCTATGTCGAAAGAATACAGATTGTAGTTACAGTCGCAAGGCTCCTGCACCCAGGCGTTCCCTCGGTCTTCGGGATAAAAATACCCTTCCCACGGCAGAGATCCGTCCCGATAGCCCGTGGAAATGGTGTTGAAAAAAGTACCCTTGAACACCGCCATGGGCTCAGTCGCAAGTCGGTTAATGAAAGTATCTTTGTCGTAAGCTACGACCGTGGATGCGAGCCGCATGTAAACCCGGCTACCCGAGGTCTTTATGGGATCTCCCGAAGAAAGCCCCCGCCAGTAGAAGCCCATGCTCTGCGACTGGAACGCTCCTACGCTGTGGCCTGTATTTTCATAATATCTGCCAACAAAACTTTTTATGCCGGGAGAATATGCGGATGCTACGGGAAACGGTTTTTTCATATAATCCGTCCCGAAAATTCCTTTGACCGTGAACGGGAAAATAGAATTGCCGGTGGGCTTAGCCTCATCCGGCGTATCAAAAGTTTCTACCCATTGGACGTTGTGAGTTACGTTTACCGAACACGTGGCGACAGCGGCGCCGTCTTTTTTGACGGTGATCGTATATTTGATAGCATTGTCTTTTATGCGCGTTGTGTACGAACCTGCGAGCGGCACTGACTGGCCGGTTATAGGCTGTATGCCGTCAGATCCTGAAGAGCTGCTTGAAAGTTCGGCCGTATAACCGTCAGCGGCAGAAAGCGAATCATTCCGGCTTATCTGGTCCGCCCGGTCAACAACGGAAGCCCACTGAAGTTTGAATTCCTTGGAAGGATAGGTATCGGGTATGTTACCTGGTTGTGCTGTTTTCTGCTCCGAGATTGTCGTACTGTGGTTCGCAGGAAGAGGATACGACAAATAAAAATAGCCGCCGCTGTTCGGGTCGGTTATCTGGCATCTCGGAACTCCTGTCGGATAATAAAAAGCACTAGTGTGCGAGATAACTGTAGCACTTAACAAAATAATTGAGGCCAACAAACCCAAGCTAGAAAGTTTTTTCATACCAAAATTATACCCCATATGTGTAGGGTTTAGCAATCGGTCAACGAGAACGTTTTTCTACCTCCCCATCGCCGCCCTAGTCTTCGGCCCTACCGCACCGTCAGCGGAGAGACCATGGGATACTTGGTAACTGA
>CAYTEE010000106.1:0-2236 GCA_964436785.1 uncultured Candidatus Saccharibacteria bacterium | reverse complement strand
AAGAGGAAATCCCATATCGGATCACGTGTTTCCTGGGAAGAAACCCGGCGAGTGAACCGGGCGCATGGAGGAGCGCTGATCTCGATATTCACCATCCTTTATTTGAAAAATCGATACCTTGAAGAACCTTCATCTTGGATCAAAAAAACATTTCCCTCTTTTTTCAATTTTTTAAAGAAGGCGCTTCATTCTCCCGAGTATTAACGGCGATGAAGATATTCCATATAGGGAACGAATTTGATACGGTGGGAGGGGTGCGATGCGTGAACTATTTACACCACCACTTCTATCTTTCTCTCCGCGACCTTGGCCATACGGTGATCTATTATCCCGCAGAAAAGATAAGGAGGCCGTTCTCGGAAGAATTGCGAGGGGACATTATTAGAATTCTCAAGGAAGAAAAACCCGACGTACTTTTTTTATTTGTAGGTCCGGATTTTGAAAAAGACTTTGCGCGTAAAATTACCGATGGTTTCCCCGTGGTAACCATCGGTGTTTTCGTCGATGATGATGGGGGTTATTATGATGCATGGCAGTATTGGAAAGATTGTTTCGATTGGAACGTTACGTTTTATCCCCCCGCAGTACGTTGGCGCGCTGCGCGCAAGGAGAATGTTATCGGGATCAATTGGGCGTGCAGGCCCGGCGGTCTTTATCGCCCGTTGCCTCTCAAGAAAGACAAAGACATTGATGTCAGTTTTATCGGTGGCGCCGGTCCTCAGCGGAGGGAATTTATCGAGAAATTGGAGAAAAAAATAGGAATGAAAGTGCGCTGTTTCGGTAAGGGGTGGAGCGGGGGAGTCGTAACATCGGAAGAGATGGTGGCCATTTTTAATAGAAGCAAGATAAATCTTAATATTTCAGGGCAACCCATGAATCCATTTCTCCGTCCTCGCTCGCTCGCCCGGCTTTTTTTTAGCCGCAATCAGGAAACGCTTAAATTTGTTTTTAATCCGTTTGGCTTGCCGGACAATATACGGACGTTTCTTAATTTTCTCAACCCAATGTCACGCGCCCGTCCCTACGAAGTCCTTGCGAGCGGTTCTTTTATCCTTTCGCATCTCGCCAATGAATTTGGAGTTCCATTGCGCGACGGAGAGGAAATCGTGATTTATAAAGACCTCAACGATCTTGCGCGCAAAACACGCTTTTATCTATCGCGCGACGAAGAAGCAGCACGTATCGCCCGTCGTGGCCACGAACGGGTGGTTCGGGAGCATACTTTTCAGAACAGAATTCGGTTTATTCTCGACACTATCTTTTCGGATACCACGATCCCGAAAAAAAGAAAAAACGGCCAGGAAGGACGGAGCGTTGTTCAGCGCTGTCAATAAGCCCAGGGTCGCACGCGATAAAATATATAACCCCATATGATAAGAGCATTTCTTAAAAACAACGATTATGCGTTTGGATTGTTCGGAATTGGACTTGCGGCGCTCCTTTTTTTTCTGCCCGTCGTTCTCGGATTCCAGTCTTTGCTTGAAGCCTATCCCGTTCTTTATAACAGCCACAATTTTGTATCTCCGCAGATCAAAACCCCATGGGTGATCGATGGCGCGACCTTGGTACGCTCTACTGTCCCCACGACGCTTTTGGCGGTTGAGCTTATAAAGGCGGGCCATCTGCCATTTTGGTCACCCTACGACGGAGCCGGAGAGCCGCTTCTTCTTGGGGGTGGCCTCTATAATCCGCTCCGCCTTTTGTATTTCCTTGTTTTTTCGTCCGCGCGCGCGTTCGACTGGTCCATTATTTTTCGTACGATCCTTGCGGGATTCGGAATGTTTCTCTATCTCCACGCGTTGGGGCTTAAGCGGCGTGCGGCGCTTTTTGGCGGCATTGCCTATATGTTTTCCGGCTATTTTTTCACGTATCTCACATATTGGTTTCTGGATATCGAAGCGATCACGCCGTTCATTCTCTTTGCGATGGAGCGGTATGTCAGAGAGGGAACACGCGGAGTGCGCTGTCTTTTTTTGATAGGGATCCTTGCAGGACTTCTCACGGTAACCGGTCAGCCTCAGTCGGTCATCTTAAACGGCATGCTTTTCGGCGGCTATTTTTTGTGGCGCGTGTTCTCCGACTCGGAACTTCGTGTGCACTTCCGGGTTCACCTGCTCCGTATTCTTCTTTGTGTTGTGATCGCTGGGCTTATTGCGCTCCCGTACGCGATAGATCTTCTTACTCTCCTTTCTCAAGGGCTCACGATTTACGATTATGGCCCGTTCGTTGCCTTAAA
>CAYTEE010000105.1:0-2273 GCA_964436785.1 uncultured Candidatus Saccharibacteria bacterium | reverse complement strand
CGTCAATAACTCTTAAAAAAAATTCATACTCCGGAATATATTGTAATGCTTCGTTAAGGTAACCTACGCGCGGAAGCCACTCCCTTCGGAAAATACTTCCCTGCTGGGGTATCTCATACCCCTTATTCACCATCTCATAAAGAGAGTACGCACGATACTTCCTTGACACTCGGCTTCCATCCGAATATTCGCCCCAATTATCCCCAAACACGATATCAAGAGAAGGATCGCCCAGATATGCGCGCATAAGTTCCTCGATGCCATCGGGCAGCCAATAGTCATCGTCGTGCGTAATTGTCACAAATTCTCCCTTTGCCATGCGAAGTCCTTTATTTAGGGCCTCTACCTGATGCCGATCTTTCTCGGAGATCCAATGTAAGCGATACTGGGGCCTGGACTCATACTTTTTCAAAAGCGCTTGAGTGCCGTCGGAGGAAAGGCCGTCCACTACCACATGCTCGATATTCGGATAGGTCTGCGCGCGTATGCTCTCCAGAAGGCGGCGCAACGATTCTTTTCGATTGCGCGTTGCGGTTATCACCGTAACCAAAGGGTGCTCGCGGATGGGTTTTGAATTCATGCGAAAAAATCAAGAGGCCAGCGATCGCGCGTGGATGATCTCTTCATACCACCCAAGGAGCAGCCGGGCGCGATTATGATATGTATGATCGCGCAATGCTCTTTCGGTGCCTTTTCTCCTGATCTTTTCGCGTTCTGCCTCATGGGCAATATAATAATCTATTTTCCTGAAAAAATCATTGTCATCCTTTGCCATTACGACTTCATCTTCCGCAAAATATTTGCGGAGAAGCGGAACGTGATCGCAAATTTCAAATCCGCCGGATGCGGGAATTTTGAATGTTCTGCCGTTAAGAAGAAATGTCTTTCCGTCTCCCATCTGTTCGTGGAAATTAAGGGAGATCTTTGCGGAAGCATATGCCTGATTTTCTTCTTCGTAGGGAACCTGACGGCGAATGCGGAAATTGGAAACTGCACCGGTTCCAAGGGTTATCCGCTCAAGCTTTGCCAACGGATGAAGCACGGCACGATCCAAAATTCCCCAATCCGATCCGAATACCTTAACGTCGTATTTTTTCATAAGCGGAAAAAGCCGGCGGCGGAAAAGGTCTCGTTTTTTCGGAAGATTTGCGCCGACATACACGATATCGCACGCATATTTTTTTGTGGGCGCGGCGGGGAAATGATATTTTCTGGATGCCGCAAGTGCGAGCATGCGCAATTCCTTTCCGGTAAACCTCTGAAAATCGGGGACCTCAAGCTCGGCAGCATAAATATCCGCAAGATAATCTTCGCGAATGAGGCGGAATAATTCTTTCTCCGTCTCTGCAAATATGCCGGCCTTCATAAGCACCACGCCCCCTGAACGGCGATATCCCCTGAGCGTCTCTGCGTTTTTATGAGGTTGGATCATATTAAGGGAAGTGATGAAAAAATCCGGTTTTACATCCCGAAATATTTCCGGCAAAGAATCTCTCTCGGTAAACGGGGCAATGACGTGGCCGAGATCGGTAAATGCATAAACATACCCGTCATAAATCGTGCGGTCATCGCCGATCCCCCCGGGATACGGAATATGATAAAGGATCTTCATGGCCAAAAGTAACGAGCAAATATCCCTTACTCGTTGCGATTTCCGTATTTCTCCAATAGATTTTCCTTCATTTTATCGTAGTCCCGCTCCATTGATTCAAGCGTTACCCCGTGTTCCAGTTCCCACATTTTTGCTTCAATATTAAAAAAATAAAAGCAATACTGGGCAGTGATAATAAGACCGCGCCAGCCCCAACGCCAGGCACCGCCCACGATCATGAACCGCAAGAAAAAATAGACCGGCCTTCCGATAAGCCGCAGGCCAGAGAAATGCCGTCCAAGGCGGATATATGCTCTTGCCTCCTCGGTCGAATAACGGCTGTGTCCCTGTTCAAATTTCACTATGTCATAGGTACTGAAATGGTGTATCGAGTAAGCGTCGGCTTTGGGAAACGTAAAAATCTGCTCTGGCGGAACCACGATTTTTCCGAAACGGCCGATCTGATTCCCGCTAAAATCAATCGCGCCTTTCTTGAAAAAACGGAGCGCAGTGCGATTATCAAGATTCACACCGCCGTAGTTGTAGTTTTTTCGGCGAACCCACGTCACCTTATATGCGTCCTGTTGTGATATCTCTGCCATTTTCTCGACGAGCGGGCGCGGCAAAAGCTCATCAGCATATCCCCAGTAGAACCAATTGGTCTTTGCGCGCGCGAACACAT
>CAYTEE010000104.1:0-2455 GCA_964436785.1 uncultured Candidatus Saccharibacteria bacterium | reverse complement strand
GTGTGCCATTTCTTGAATGAATCACGCTGCAATGCTACAAATAAATTAGCCCCAACTGCGTTTATCCGATGGAGGACCCGCGATGCAAGACGGAAGAATGCTGCGGTCCTACCAAAGGATCGCGCAACAAGACCACCCCTGCTGGCACTGCCCTATGACCATTCTCCCCGGAGACCTTTATTTCGGCGAAGTATGGGTCCGCGGGAAACATCTCTGGGTATGGAAATATCACGACTCGTGCCCCTGGGACCCGCGGGAAGAGGAGGAGATATTCAGACAATACGAGGAGGCGCTCAAGGACAAAGCAGAAGAAAACGCGCCCCTTGCAATGGCAGCATAACCCCGACGACTCTCCCGAGCCGCCGGTTTTTTTATCGAACCAGTCCTCTGGGTAAAATTTGACAACAAAACAAATCTGTTTTAAAATAGCCCCAGAACCAACACTCATCTTGTCAACCGAACACAACCGAAATACGGAGGAGTAGCGATGAATCTACGGACATTTAAGAAATGGATGCATCAAGAACTTCAAGCACTGGCCGAGAGGAAGCCCTACGTGATGAACCCGGAGAGCTTCTCGCGGACCGACCTCTGGTACCTCATGCTCGTGACCGATCGCGGCCGAAAACGACTCATCCCCAGTGGCGACGTGGGACGGGATTTCTTCTACGCGGACCCCGTGAAAGACAGCCCGTGGGGAAAATACCTCACTTCCCTCAAGCCAAATCAGAAGTCGCCGCGCGTACTCCTCGCCGGGACGAGGTCCGAGATTCAAACCCTCACGAGCAAGCCGCCCCTCGAGCACAAGAAGATCCGCGAGATCTGCGAGCGGCACGGCATCCAGAACGCGCGGTTCGACACCACGTCCCAGATCATCTATTTCTGGGATCGCTTCTTTGGAACCGAGAGGTTCCTCGAAAGAGCGGCGGAGGACATCCCGGCACTCATCATCGGCACGGGGTTCATGCGGAACCACCCGGACGCCGGAGGAGAGACCCTCGTGGTCGGGGATCGGCTCATGGAGATCGGCGAGAACTACAGGATTCCCGTGGAGTTCATCTAGCCCTTCTGTCCGTAAGCGGCGGCCTCAACTCCGTCAACGTTCGCCGGCGACTCTCGCGAGCCGCCGGTTTTTTTATTTTCGCCAAACTTCACAATCGGGCGCATTCCGTTCTATAATATCCACTATGAAAGGATTAGGCATCGGGAAACTCCTCCTCTGGATCATTGTCGGGATCCTCGTACTCCTTGCTGTTTCGCTCTACTTCAAACAGTTCACTGCCGTGCGGGAAGGAGAAGACTTGTTCCGCACGATCGCCCGGTATTAATGAGCGGCGGAAATAGTTGGGCAAATTTCCCTGCCCTGCTCCACGGAGGGTTCTAGTTGCCAAATTAGCCATACCTGATACAATGGAGGCATTCGAATACTTATGGGAAAAGTAAATACCTCCGCGCGCCGGATATAGCACGACCATCGTTACCGCAAGAATCAACAACCAGATAACGGCTCCGGAGCTTCGGGTGATCGGGGAAAAAGGGGAAAACCTCGGCGTCTTGAGCCGGGAGGAAGCCCTTCTGCGTGCCAAAGCGCAGGGAACGGACCTGATAGAGATCGCTCCGCACGCGAAACCGCCGGTCGCGCGGCTCATAAGCTTCGACAAGTACCGCTACGAGAAAGAGAAGGAGTTTAAGAAAGAGCGGCTCGCGCAGAAAAACACGGGGTCGAAGCAGGTGCAGATCAGCGCCCGCGCGGCGGAAAACGACCTTCGCGTAAAACTGCGGCAACTCGAAAAGTTCATGGCCGAGGGGCACCCGATAGAGATACGGGTCCGCCTCCGGGGGCGCGAAAAGAGGAATACGGAGTGGGCGTTCCAGAAGCTCCGGGCCTTTATGGGAATGATCGCCGTGCCGTACAAGGTAACAAGCGAACCGAAAGCCGGGGGGTTCGGAATAAGCGTTCAAATAACAAAAAAATGAGTAAAAGAAAAACGAACAAAAGCGTCACAAAGCGGATACGGTTTACGAAAAGAGGCAAAATTGTCCGCCGCCCGATGGGAGTGGATCATTTCCGCACGCGGAAAACCCAGAAGCGCCTCCGCAAAAAATCCAAGACGCTCTCGCTTGACCATCCGAAAAAATCGATACTCAATTATTAAATTACTAAGTGCCCTAATTTCTAATTGACCTAAATTAGATTGACTTTAGAAATTAGGTTAATTAGAATAATTAGAAATTTTTTACTGATATGCCACGCGTAAAACGGGGAACTACAGCCAATAAGAAAAGAAGGAAGGTCCTGAAACTCACCAAGGGGTTCCGTTGGGGACGGAAATCCAAAGAGCGAGCCGCGAAAGAGGCCCTGCTTCACGCGCTCTCTCGGAAATTCCGCGGACGCAAAGAAAAAAAGCGGACGTTCCGCACGCTTTGGAATGTGCGCGTGAACGCCGCCGCGCGC
>CAYTEE010000103.1:0-2480 GCA_964436785.1 uncultured Candidatus Saccharibacteria bacterium | reverse complement strand
AATGGAAATTTTTTTCGGAACGGTTCGCCCCGGGCGTAGTGCAGAACGGGGAAGTAAAAGACGAAGGGGCGTTCGTTGAGAGCCTCGGACGGCTGCACGCAGAGATCTTGGGCCAGGTTTCGAAGAAGCGGGTTACCGCGGTCGTGTCGCTCAACTCGGGAAATATTTATAGCCAGGTGTTCACTCTGCCGATAATGGGCGGAGAGGATCTGAAGAAGGCCATTGACTTGAATATTCAGATGGTATCTCCGGAAGATCTCGCCAAGGAATATGCCGCGTGGGAAATCTTGGATCGCGAGCCAACGACACAAAACCTTGAAGTGTTCGCCGCGTTCATCGCGCGCGGCTTTGCGGACCAGATCCGCCAATTGCTTGCCACCGCCGGATTCTCGACGTTCGTCTTCGAATTCCGCGCGCTTGCGCTTGCCCGCTTTATCCGGGAGGCGGCAAGAGGGTTCGATCCTCTCGGGTCATATCTGGTGCTCGCGCTCGATAATGACGGACTGGACTCCCTGGTTGTCCGGAGAGGGAAACTGTGTTTTGAATACTTCAATTTTTGGAGGGATATTTTTCAGAAAGAAGACCGTGCTATTCCGCTTTCGGTATTCGAATCGGCTGTCCTGCGGAATATCCACCAGGTGCTGAATTTTTATAACCAACATTGGCCGAACGACAGTCTTGCCGGTGTTTTCGTTTCCGCGGGAGACCTTACGGCGGAGGCGGGAAAGATCATCAAGGATAATTTTTCTCTTTTGCCGATCGCGCTTGAAACGAAAAGCGGCGGCGCGGTTCCTTCCGAAAGGTTTGTTTCATGGGGAAGCGCGTTTCGGGCGCTTCTGCCGCGGAGAAAAGATAAGGAGATCAACTTTTTGGAAGAAGAGGCGCAGGAGGAACTTTACCGCGAACGGGTAGCGAATTTCTTTGAGTTCTGGAGAGTGGCGATTCCGATAAGCCTTGCGGTCTTTCTTGCTCTTTTTATCGCGGGTGACTTTTTCCTTACGCGGATGCAGCGCGGGATAGAAGAAAACATGCCCCCTTCTTCGGTTGATATTGCGGCGCTTGAGGCGCTTCAGGCGAAGGCAAAAAGATTCAACGATGCGGTTGCGTTTGTCCGCGCCGTGCGCAAGGAAGCTCCGGCGAAGAGCCCCTTATTCGAAAAAGTGAACGAGATGGCGCGGACAAACGGAGTCCGCATTGATAGCTTTGTTTTCCCCGGGACCAATGAGGCGATCAAAATTTCCGGCGAGGCGCAGACGACGGAGAAGATACTCCTGTTCAAAACGCGCCTCGAATCGGATGCCGGGTTCGGCCAAGTGAATCTTCCCATCACCGAGATCCGGCCGACGCTGGGCGGTCAGTCGTTTGCGATAACTTTTTTCGTCAATTCGCCTATCGCGCAGTAGATCAATTCCTTGTCCTCGGTATTCATTGCGCGAAGGACAAACCCGCCGGCTTTTCCGCGGCGGCTTCTCACGCCGATCCGCCCGCGCCAGAAGTTTTTTGTTTTAAGCGCGTCAAGAATAGATTGAACTCCCCTGTGCCCCGCCGCGCCTCTTCCCGCCGCAAGCTTGAACGATCCGATGACGATATCGGAATCGTCGTGGAGAACAAGGATGCGGTCCGGGGTTTCCCGGAAGCGCCGGAGGATCGCAGCCGCGGCTTTTCCGGAGTCATTCATAAAAGTAGTGGGTTCCGCGAGTATGAAGGTTCCGCACTTCGCGTATCGGAAAAGTTTTGTGTTGTGCCAGTCGGGCGCGGCACCCTGTTCTTTTTGGAGCTCTGCGGCGAGCGCGCGGAGAGCGGTGATCCCCACGTTGTGATACGTATTGCGGTATTCGGGTCCGGGATTTCCGAGCCCTATGACGATATGCCACGGTTTGGCGCCTTTTTTGAGCATAGTACTTGAAGCAATTCCTTGTTTAGTATACAATGGTGAAAGTTAAATCGTATTCTCATCATACCTTCTTTTTCTCTGCCATGCGACAATTTTTCGTATCTGTTCTCGAGGTCCTCGAAGTTGCGCTTATCGCGATCGGGGCGGTTTTTTTTATAAGAAACTTTCTTGTCCAGCCGTTTTTGGTGAGCGGCTCGAGCATGGATCCGAATTTTCATGACGGGGACTATCTCCTGGTTGACGAACTCACTTATCGGTTCCGCGCGCCGGAGCGGGGCGAGGTTGCCGTGTTCCGCTATCCGAACGACGAATCGACTTATTTTATCAAGCGCGTCGTTGGGCTCCCGGGTGAGCGTGTTTCCGTGAGGAGCGGAAAGGTGGTGATTTCAGACAAAGAACACCCCGATGGTTTTACTCTCGACGAGAAGTATCTTCCGGGAGGAATGGTTACCGGCGGGAATACGGACATCACGCTTGGCGAGCGCGAATATTTTGTGTTGGGAGATAATCGTTCGTACAGCTTCGACTCGCGGAGCTGGGGAATCCTGAACGGGAAGGAAATTATCGGGATCGTGCGGCTCCGTCT
>CAYTEE010000102.1:0-2516 GCA_964436785.1 uncultured Candidatus Saccharibacteria bacterium | reverse complement strand
GTATCAGGTATTCTATGAACTAACCGGTGTTGCACTTGAGAGTTGAATGTACCATGCCGGGTATTGACAGGCGTATCGTAATATGCTATAATATACAAATCGAGCAGTGGAATGGTCCATTGCTTGAGGCTCCTTTACAAGAGGTCACTGTAGGCGGTGGCCAAGGGGGTTAGTATGAGTTACGTTGTTTGGGATTGTTGTCCGGTGGACTCATGGCGTAGCTATGAGACTCTTGCTGAGGCAAGAAAGGCCACAGCAGGAAGTGGGGTGTGTGGTTGTGGGCAATTCATGGAAATCGAAGAGGATGTCCAGATGCCCGCCAACCGCTACGGTCTTGCTGAGCAGTACCCTCGGAGCGACTCGGACTACGAGTCGATGGGGGATCTCCCGCCGATCGGAGCGCTCAAGGCGCTATACAAATATTTCACGGTGGGAGGAGGTCAGTGGGGACACACACCGCACTGGCTCTCCGCCGGGCTCGCCGCCATCGCAGATGGCGACGAAGAGCGGGCCAAGAAGTGTCTCGCCATCGCGTTCGGCTATAAGGACGCAATGCGAGGCGAGGAGCGGAATGCGCTCTTCGCCACCTCCGGGCTTCTTGAGCCCAACGACTTCGCCGCTGTTCTTCGGCACAGCCGAAGAACCCAATAACGAATCTTCGGCCCCATAAGGAGTAGGGCCACATACACCGAGCCTGGGGTCTCCACGGAGATCCCAGGCTCAAGTTTTTTATGACCATCGAAAATCAAAAGCTCATCAATGAGCCTTTTTTTATTTCAAAAAACGTCCCCAAAGCGGTATAATTGAGAGGTACATATGAAAGTAAAATTTCACTGGTATTGGGGCTTTCTGGGATTCCTGGGTTTCTTGGGGCTCAACGACCCGCTCTACTATCTATTCTTCGTATTCCTGTTGTTTTTTATTGAACCGCTTATAAGATCCAAGAAATGATATGCCCGACCCGAAGAAACTCGCGGAAAGTTCCCGTTTTGTGCGAATCTCCGATTCGCTTACAAAACGCAATCCCGATTGACGATAGGGCATCGGGCCGGCAAAAAGTTCTGGAACTTGCCGAATGGATCATCCCGGGGCATTCGGGGATATATCGGATAGTGAGTAGGAAGTAGCAAGTAGTGAGTAGTAAGTAAATGTGCAAAGCGAATGTGGAGGTAGAAAGTGGCGAGTAGGAAGTAGTTGAGAGGCTATGGTCTCGAAATACTGAGTGCAACAGCGCGAATGTGCAATATCGCAAACTTTATAAGGTATTAGCGGATGTTAAGTTATTTGCAAATAACTTAACATCTATGCTATAGTTGTTAAGTTATGAAATTGGGCGAATTTATACAACAACCACAGGGCTTTAAGGCCTTTTTCCCCGGTAAGTTTCCACCTGCCGGGTCTTTTGAGTTCTCTAAATTAACCGAACAGCTTCATGCTCGGGCTGCCCTCATGGTAGGGAAGCTTGATGGTATTACTCAGCTTTTACCCGATGTCGACCTTTTCATTTTCATGTACGCTCGGAAAGAAGCCGCTTTGTCGAGTGAAATTGAAGGTACGAAAGCGACCATGAGCGATGCAATCCGCGCAGAAGTCGAAATGACGAGCGATTTGCCGAAAGATGTTGATCGGATTTTGCATTATATCAAAGCGATGAATCAAGGACTGCGGCGATTGGAATCGCTTCCGCTCTCAATTCGCCTCATTCGCGAGGTACATAAAACCCTGCTTGAAAATACTGGAGATGCGCCGGGGAAAACGCCGGGAGAGTTCCGAATTACGCAGAATTGGATCGGTGGCGCTTCGCCGGCCACCGCTCGCTTTGTGCCGCCTCCGGCTCAAGAAATGAAACGAGCCCTCTCTGATTGGGAAAGATTTTTGCACGAAAAAGATGATCTCACTCCTCTTATAAAAACCGCTCTCATGCACGCACAGTTTGAGACCATCCACCCATTTCTTGATGGCAATGGCCGGGTTGGACGACTTCTCATCACATTCTATTTGTGCCATCAAGACATTTTGGAACGCCCAGTCTTGTATATTTCGGAATTCTTCAAAAAACATCGGGAAGCATATTTTGATTTACTGGAGGGCTACCACAACAGAGGGGAGATTGAACCATGGGTGAATTTCTTTTTGGAGGGCGTGGCGAATGTATCTCAGGGTGCCGTAGAAACGGCAAAAAAGATCAACGTATTGCGTGAGGAAGATATGGCGAAAATTCATGCCATCGGCGGTCTTCGCGCAAAAAGCGGAATGGTTGTATTGCGCAAGCTATATGAACTGCCAATCATCAATGTTCGCAAAGTTGAAGAGTGGACCGGCCTTTCTCGTCCAGCGGCTAATGGCTTAGTGAAGGTTCTTGTCGAGGAAGGGATTTTGGAGCAACGGAATCGCCGCACAAAATACGGCCGTGATTTTGAGTACAAAAAATACTTAAAGCTGTTTACTGACGAAACAAAATAAAATTACGCGTTCTTTGGGCCGGCGTGAGAGGCAAAAAGTTTTGGCGCTCGCCG
>CAYTEE010000101.1:0-2549 GCA_964436785.1 uncultured Candidatus Saccharibacteria bacterium | reverse complement strand
GGAGGGGAATGTGGCGAGTGTTTCCGCCGCTCCCCACGAACGCTTTCTTGGGGGCAACGAGCCTGCGCATCTTGGGGTTCCTGCCGAAGAGGCTATCTTCGGCGAGAAGGAGACACAGTGTTCCGTCCTCGAGCTTCACGATGCTCGTTGCTACGGGCTCATCCTTCCTTCCCTGGAGGAGGATGTTCCCACAGTCCACAAGCATGTAGCGCTTGGGTCCTTCGCCGAGAACCTCCACCACGATCTCGTACTTCTTCCCCCGGCTGGAAGTGCCACTGGGGTTCACGCGCGTGTAGCAGCGCATGGATTCCTCGACGGGGATAATGTTTTCCTCGAGGTCCCCCCCGAGCTCTGCCCGTCGGCTGAGGAGCGCGAGTAATTCGTGCCGGTGGTGCCCTGCCGCTTTAGCACCTTTTTGATTCATTGATCCGCCCCTATCAGATGTCTTGTGGCCAGCAAAAAACGCGAAACGCCTCTTGAACCGCTACAATCTGCCCTCCTTTCCGGGTTCTCCCCCGAATCCGAGTGGATACACTACCTAATTTATAAAAAAGTGGAGCCATTATTCACTATAATGAGTTGCGCCGGTTCGTCAACGGCACATAATCACCAGCTCCAGTTATCCACACTATGAGTACATTTTCTATGGTAAAATGAATCCAATAGCAATAAAGGTCGAATTACTAAATTCTGACATGAACAACTACTCAACTGAAGCATTTTCGCAGATCGTTGGCCCCTTGGAAAAACTTTGGGGAAGCTCCGTGGGTTTCTTGCCGTTTTTGATCAGCGCCCTCGTGGTGTTCATCGTTGGCTTGGTGGTCGCCTCCGGATTGGCGGCCTTAGTGGAGCGGCTTTTTTCCACGATTCGACTCGATCACATCATGAAGGAGTTGGGATTCGAACAACACTTCGAGCGCGCAGGTCTTAAGATGCAGGCGTCGAAGTTTCTGGGCCAGTTGGTATTCTGGTTCCTGGTGGTTGCTTTCCTTCTCGCGGCTGCGGATATTCTGGGATTAACCGCACTCTCGCTTTTCTTGCGCGACGTGCTCTTGTACATACCGAATATCGTGGTTGCGGTCTTGATCATGCTTGCTGCGGTCGTGATCGCGAAATTCGCCCGCGTGACGGTAAAGGCTTCCGTGATGAGCGCGCGATTGCCATCGGCGCATTTCTTGGGAGCGCTCACGTGGTGGGTGATCGTGATCTTCGGATTGCTCGCTTCTCTTAGCCAATTGAACATCGCGCCGGCGATCGTGAACAGTATCATAACAGGCGTTATCGCGATGCTTGCCCTGGCCGGAGGCTTGGCCTTTGGTCTTGGCGGCAAAGATTACGCGGCGCACGTTATGAGCCGTTTGAAGGATTATTCGGAGCGATAGGGGTGCGTGGGGAAGTAGAACTTTGAGTGCGCGCGCAAGCGCGAGCATGCTGGGGTAAAAGCTCAAAAGTTTCACTACCCCACGTGGAAAACCCCGACGCAAAGTCGGGACTCCGACCTCCGACGTTCAAGTCGGAGCGGGCGTAGTGTCGGAGCTCAGTATGGTATAATTCTTTTTGTTAGGAAATTATACTTTGGTATAATCCTAAACTAGGTTGAAGAATTAAAAATCGTCTTGCGGGTTTGCTCTGGCATTGTGAGGATGTTGCGGCAAGCCTCATCCACTGGATGAAAAAGCAGGGCGGTTTTTAATTTTATGCCTTGCGCACGCGAGCGATTTTAAGCATGCCGAAGGATTGTCCGATTCCTCAAAAAGAAAAACTCCTTCGCCGTGCAGACGAAGGAGAGATAACGGTGGGGCCGCCGAAGGGATTCGAACCCCCATACCCAGAAGATCACTCTGGTGCTTTACCAGTAGGCTACGGCGGCGACCACGCTTATTATTTATAAGGTGTTGCGGGGACCGAGGGCGGGATTTGAACCCGCGACTTCCGGGGCCACAGCCCGGTACTCTGCCGGCTGAGTTACCTCGGTCACCGAATCGCATTTGTAAAAGTGCAGTGGTGGGGACGGCAGGACTCGAACCTGCAAGCTCACCGCTTAACTAGGAATAAGCAGTGCGTCTTAACCAGTTAGGCCACGTCCCCACCGATAAATACCGAAGGTGAGTATAGAGGGAGCTGCTCTTGTCTGTCAATTTCTTGTGGATTCGTCTGCATCGGACATATTGGGAAAATATAGATTTTACTATGTTTTTGTAGGGGGTTGCCCCACTGGAGGCTTCGTCTCTAACGGGGTTGACACGCCTAGAGGGGCGAGTATACTGATTTATGCGAATGAACATCAAGAACAACTTTCCGACTCATAGCGGCTGAACTCGCTAAATTTGCGTGGTTCTATGCCGCTTGATAAGCGGCTTTTCATTTTTTGTGAAAGCAGAAAATGACCCCGAGCTGTGTCGAAGGGTGTTTCTATTCTTCTGTGGCTGATCGGTGTTTGATAACGGAATATCAGAAGCCCTGCGCCACCTTTTTCCAGCCAGAAGCGGGTAGACGCGTAATCGCATGCGTTCCGCTAGCTGGCGGACAATTTCTCATGGCGAGCAGGG
>CAYTEE010000100.1:0-2577 GCA_964436785.1 uncultured Candidatus Saccharibacteria bacterium | reverse complement strand
AACACCAGTCGAAAAAATAGCCGAACTGTTTCCAAGGTCTTGACCATGAAACGCCCCGTTAGAAATAGCCCGCCCCAAAGCCCTTCGGGCACGCTTGCGCGCGGGCGAGATTTCTAACGGGGTCAATGGAAACCCTATTTTTTGGCTTAAAATCAGCATTATTTCGTTAGTGAGGACTCGACGCGAAAGAAGGGAGAAGCGAGCGCCGAGTTTTCGACTTGCCACGCGGAATATGGAAAAATGAAGCGAAAAGTGGTATTATAAGATTCATATGAAACGGCTTTTGCTTATCTTGATCATCTTTTTTGTGATACTTACTATGGTTTTGCCGCTGTTCGCGCGCTTCTGAACAAACGCAATGGGCTCGCTTTTTGATCTTGTTTCCCTGGTCCAGGCGGGAGGGTATCTTGGCCTCTTTTTGATCATTTTCGCGGAATCGGGGCTTTTCCTGGGGTTTTTCCTTCCCGGAGACAGCCTCCTTTTCACTGCCGGTTTTCTTGCGTCTCAAGGGTACTTGAATATCGTAGCCCTCATCGCTGTCGCATTTTTTGGGGCGGTTTTGGGCGACAGCTTCGGTTATTTTTTCGGGAAAAAAGTGGGTCCAAAAATTTTTACCCGTGAGGATTCGTTTTTTTTTCACAAAGACCATATTGATCGGGCCAGGATGTTTTATGAGCGGTACGGGGGGAAGGCGATCATTCTTGCGCGTTTTATGCCGATCGTCCGCACATTCGCTCCGATCCTTGCCGGGGTGGGGAAGATGCGCTACTCGCTCTTTTTTTTCTATAATGTTGTTGGCGGCGTGCTTTGGGCGATCGGAGTGACGGCGCTGGGGTATTATTTGGGGAATACGATCCCGGGGGTTGATAGGTATATCATTCCCATCGTGGCTCTTATTATTGTGTCGTCGGTCGCGCCGCCGCTCTATCATGTGCTCAAGAAAAAGGAATCGCGAGAGAGGTTTTTCGGAATGTTGCGAAAAGGAATGCGCCGGTTCTTCGCCGGGCGATAATAAAACCCCCGGCTCTAGCGGGGGTTTTATTCTATATCGTCGGATGTGCGGTAATTATTGGATCGTCGAGAACGATTGCTGTGCGGAGGTTCCAACGTTCCCAACCGCGTCTTTCGCCTCGATCGTGAACTGATATGTCGTGCTTGCGGTAAGACCGGTGAGATTTGCCGAATGCAAAGCGGAAAGCGACGTTTGTGTTGACGACGCGCTCCAGGGCATCGTGCTTGTCCCGTAGAGGACCCGCCCGGAAGTAAGCTCATTCGTTGCCCAGCTTACTGTCGCGGTGGAACTCGTTATGTTGCCGGCGGATATCGACGATATTACCGGCGGAGTGGTGTCCGCGAGCGGTGAGGTTGTGAATGTTCTATCGGTCGAAGTTGCCGTTATTATTCCACCCGAAGTTTTCGATTCGATCATGAAGTGGTAGAGGGCTTGCGGAAGAAGTCCGGAAATATTTTGGAAGTGGCTCGAAAGAAGCGAGGAATCGAGAGCGGTGCTTGAGCCGTAGGAGATCGTTGTTCCGTAGAACACTTGTCCTGTCGCCGGCTTTGATGTGTTCCATTGAATCACCGCCGAATTACTTCCCGCGAGCGCGGAAATATTCGAGAGCTGGAGAGTGGACGTGGTTGTTCCGCCGTCATCATCATCGTCTAAGTGCCTTTCTATGCCCGGTGGGAGCGTCTGGCACTCGGGAACGATCGGGCGTTCGCCATTGTGTTTTCGGAGCCATCCCGGGGCGATCAAGTGTCCCGGGGGAACGATCGCGCAGGGCCGTCCCTTACCGTCGTTATCGTTGTCTTCGTCATCATCGTCGCCACTCGACGTGCTGCTTGAGGACTCAAATGCAAGCGGATGTTCCTCGAGCTCTTTTTTTAGCTTTTCGAGCGTTTTTGGACCGACGTTACCCACTTGCGGGAGCCCCTGTTTTTTCTGGAATCGGGCGACTGCTTTTGAAGTGAGCTTCCCGTAAATGCCCGTGATCAATCCTTCCGGATAGATCGTCGTGTCGGCGGCGAGTATCGCCTGAAGAGTTTTTACCGCGTCGCCCCGGGAGCCCTCGCGAAGCGTCGTGATGAGCGCGGTCGTCGTTTCCTGCCTCTGGGTTTTAAGGGCTGTGAGTTGCGCTTGAAGCTGCTGGATCTGCTTTGTGAGCTCCTGGATCATATTTAACGCCGCCTGGGTATCGATCGCGTGGGTTTTGGCCGGAAGGGCAGAAACTCCTCCCGCCATGATTGCCGCCGCGAAAAGGAACACTAATATTTTTTTCATGCCTTTTTGTTTATTTTTTAATGTTTTCTGGACTTTGGTTTTTTGGGACTGGCAAAAAACAGAAATCGGGTAGTGCGACCTTTATATATTTAACGGGAAATTGCCCCTTCTCTTACAATAATTGCCAGGGGAGAACCCTTGGGATTCCATTCCCCATTTTTTATCAACACTTATTATTCTAACATAATCTATAGTTTTCCTACTTGACCCCGTTAGAGCCAGGCCGCCCCAAGGTGGCCGTAGCCACTCCGACTTTAGTCGGAGGGCGGGTCTCTAACGGGGTTGACACTACCAGC
>CAYTEE010000099.1:2196-2584 GCA_964436785.1 uncultured Candidatus Saccharibacteria bacterium | reverse complement strand
CCCAATGCGGCCTTCCGGCAAGCGCAAGCTCCACCCCAAGATTATAGTGCGCCTTTGCGACCTCCGGGCTCAAGGCAACTGCATCGCGCATGGTTTGTATCGCATCATCGGGCCGTCCTTGCCCCGCAAGAGAGAACGCAAGCACATAGTAGATGTCCTGCCGCTTCGGTGATAGCTCAAGCGCCCGCCGGGCATACTCTTCCGACTTCTTGAAAAGCACAGGGTTATCCTTCGCCAGTTCATTATATGTTTCTGCAAGCATGATGAAATTCCTTGGTTCATAATTCGCCTCCCGTTCCGCAACGTCTTCCATGAGCTGAATGGCGGTTTGCGTCAGTGAAGAAAATTGCTGCTTGCGCAACAACCCGCTGTCACCAAGAACCTGCAA
>CAYTEE010000099.1:0-2186 GCA_964436785.1 uncultured Candidatus Saccharibacteria bacterium | reverse complement strand
AAAATCTCGCCCGCAATATTGGTTGCACATAATTATATGGCTTTGAAAATGCCCCTGCGGCCGCAAGAATTTTCTCGCTGGTCTGTTCCCGAATCGATCGCTCATACACAACTGTCTGATAGACGGGAATAAACGCATAGAGATACCACGCAACTCCGATCATAAAAACGAGCACAACACAGCACGCCGAGACCAGGGTTTTCGCCGCCCGAGATATTGCTTTGCCCCGTACGCTCTCTTGGTCATCGCGCTGTTTTTCGTACGAAGCAGAGAATGCCACAAAAGAAAAGAGCATAAAGTATGTCACGGGTGTATCAAAAAGAAAAAGGTTCTGAATAAAATACCCGACAAGCCCCCCGAATATGAATGGCGCCATGCGCCCGTACGATTCATCTTTGTTCCCGGGACGAATGAGTGTATATCCCAACACCCCAAAGAGAGCAAGATAGGCGATCAATCCCACCGCGCCCTGAGTAACACCGACTTCCGCTATTTTATTGTGCGCGCGATCGAACCATGCTTCTTCATACTTCGCATACTCCGGATCGTAGTATTTATTGTACGCAACATTAAAGTTCTCTACCCCCCATCCCAAAAGCGGCCTTTCCGTGAATGCTTCCCAGCTTGAACGAAGCGAGATCATCCTGGTTTGGAACGATGAGTCGTTCGCTCCGATCTGGGCAATTCTTCCGAGCACCGGGACAGAACGCCACACGCCTGCGCTCCGCGTCGCCAAAAATATTATTCCCAAAAGAAACAACGCCCCCAAAACAGTGAACGAAAACGAGCGAAGAGAGACAGACTTTTCCCCCACGTGGATCTTCCTGTCACCTCTAAAAAAGGCGAAATACAAAAAAGTACCCAGTACTCCGGCGATGAGCCCGATAAGCGCTCCGCGTACATCAAGCGAAAAAATGGAAACAATCGATAGAAGCGCTAAAGAAAGCGCGGAAAGTTTCCACATACTTTCCTTCTTGGACTTTATAAAAACAACACATGCTAGGGCGCAGAGAAAGATAAAGTATGCGCCCAAAAAGGCGGCGTTATCCAAAAACGATCCGGGGCGTCCAACAACTTCCGGCATGAACGGAAAAATTTCTACGCGGAAAACCTGAAGCCAGAAATACAGGAGTACAACGCCCCCGACGCACAGCGAGATCTTAAAAAACGTTATCCAGTCCTCTTTGGTAAAAAATAAGAACGCGAGCAGCGCAAATGCCACAAAATGAGCAAGGGCGAAAAGGCCGTCCCCCCGCTCAATGCCTCCCCATATCGCATAGAACCTATTTACCGCAACAAATACACTCAACGCGGTCGTAAACAAAAATGCGAAGAGAGCTATCCATAATGGATTTTTCAAGATTCGTCTTATATTCGTCCGAAGCTCTGTCAGCGCATCTTCTTTCAAGAAAAGACCCAGCAAAAAAAGTGCAAGCGCTACCTCAACCAACGTTCTGAAAAACAGCGTTTTCCCGAACGTATAAGGGAACAGCATCATGCCGGCCCCGAAGATCGGCATAATGGGCGTGAGCGCCGTAAGAAAAAGCGCGTATCTGACGCTTTTCTCGAGAGAAATTGAGCGAATGTATTCCATAAATAGTTATAGTTTTTTGAGCGCAGCCCAGTCTTTTTTCTGCACAAGGGCGCGAACCACACTCATGTCGCTTGCAAACTCGGGGTATATTTTTTCGTACTCATCCGTCCATGCCATAACTTGCCCCGCGTCCTGTTTCCGAATATAGTCCCGCAGGATCATAATAAAGTATTCTTTGTCTTTGACAAAACCAGCCTTGATCACGTTCTCCAAAAGCGGTACGACTAAATCCTGTCTCCCCGCAGCAGTGTATATCTTCATAATATTCCCAACGTCTTTCCCCTGGAAACTCGAGAACCACCCACCCTTCCGGACCGATTCTATCTCTTGGACCGCGCCCGCGAGATCGCCCGCAAGCGCAAGATTAATGCCAAGTGTATAATGCGCTTTTCGTGTTGTCGAATTTAGCGCAACCGCATCTCGGGCAACTTTGACCGCCTCCTTAGTACGCTTCTGCCCCTCCAGATTAAACGCAAGAAGATAATAACTCTCCTGCCTCGTCGGCGAAAGCGCGATCGCACGGCGCACGTATGTTTCTCCGGTTTTATAATCGTCTTGGCTATCGGAGCCAACCGCCCGCTCGGTGTAGACA
>CAYTEE010000098.1:0-2623 GCA_964436785.1 uncultured Candidatus Saccharibacteria bacterium | reverse complement strand
GTGCGGAGCTCTTTTGCCACCTCGCGGCTCAAGTGCTCGCGCTTGTCGAACATGGTAAGGAGCGCACCGGTTACCTTAAGCTCGTGGCTTAGATTTTTCTTGAGGAGATTTACGGTTTCCAAAAGCTGACCCAATCCTTCCAAGCTGTAATATTCCGCCTGGACGGGAATGATCACCTCATCGCTCGCGGCGAGGCCGTTTACCGTGAGCAGGCTCAAGCTCGGCGGCAGGTCTATTAATATATATTCATAGCGGTGGCGGAGCTGGTTTATGAATTTCCGGAGAAAGTATTCCCGTTCGGGCAAGTCCACAAGCTCTATCATCGCCCCCGCCAAATGCGGGGCGGCAGGCACAATATGGAGATTCGCGAGCATCGAGGGCTTTACCACGTTGTCGGGGTGCTCTACGCCCAAAATTCCGTGGTATACGCTCGCCTCCACCCTCAAGGGGTCTTGCCCCAGGGCCGAGCTTGCGTTCGCCTGCGGATCAAAATCAACAATGAGGGTTTTTTTGCCCGCGCATGCCAGATAGCCGCCCAAATTAACGGCAGTTGTTGTTTTTCCAACGCCGCCCTTCTGATTGCAGATCGCGATAACGCGGGCCATTTCCTTTACTGTACCGAATTTTTGTCGTAGTATCAAATCGAGATTGGGCATGTGGCGGAACGGTTTACGCGCACGACTCAAAATCGTGTGGGTTTATCCCATGTGGGTTCGAATCCCACCATGCCCACAAGCAGGAATTCTGGAGGGGGGAATTTTTAATCCTTCTAGACACAAGAAAATTATAAACCGCAATACTGCGGATTTTTTGTTGCCATTGACTTGTAGACCATAATATGCTATGTTCTAGACAGTAAATAAATCGGGCTATGGTAACTCGATAGCACATCCCCAAACCCAAAAAGAAAGAGGTGACAACATGCCTGGTGGTACTATCAAACTCCCTGTGACGAACTACAGCAACGCACGCCTGTATTCCCTTCGAGGAGTCGTCGAAGGTCATGGAGTGCTCAAATCCGGTTGGTGGATTTTCAAGAACAGGACTTCCGTCGTTCGTGTCCGCGTGAGAGAAGACCAACTGGCCGCCTTCAACAACATCGCGCGTAATCAGATGGGTACGCCTGACGGCAAACTTGCCGGCATCGCACCAGTTCTCGAACTGGGCATGACGGAAGAAGAGCTGAAGGAGTATCCGGTTGGCGCGGAGATCGGCATCAGCTTCGGCTACTCCGGTCCGATCGAACAGTTCTTCATCGGGAAGGTACCTCTTAGGATCATGAAGCTCCAGGTGATGAGCCCCGGCGCCCAACTCGACAACGAGGTTCTGTCTCCGGCGTGAACAGTCGGAAGCAACTCGTAACGGGCCCCTTGCAGACAGCATTTCTGCTCGGGGTCTTTTTTCACAATAACTTCTTCTCTAATCCAAACAAGGAAAAATTGATACCCCCTACTTACCCAGAATGAACACCTATACTTTTTGAATCTAGCTTCTCAAAATACGGCCGAAGAAGGGCGTGCACTACGGCGGCGCTTGCGAGCGCAACCAAAAAACCTCCGAGTATATCGAACGGCCAATGGACGCCTGCGGCAACGCGGGCGACTCCGTTTATGAGCGCAAAGGCGAAAAACCAAAGTCCCGCACGTCTGTCGAAATATATAATTATCGCGGCAACGGTAAAAAGAATTACCGCGTGGCTCGACGGGAATGAATTGCTTGACTCAAGGAGCAACGGCTCGAGTTTCAACGCGGCGAAGGGGCGCACCACGGGGAAAAAGAAACGGATAGCCTCGGTCAATATCCCGCGGCTTACAATGACCGCAAGCGCCGTTTCTACGAAAAACATAAGGCGCGACCTCCACCCGCCGAAGCGCGCGAAAAGAAACCATGCCCATCCCACAGCCAAAAGATATGCGAGGTATTTCCCAAAAAACACAATGAGCGCGTCCATAAAAACGTTTGCGTGGGCAAGCCCGAAAAGTCCCTGAAAAATTATCCCGTTCGCATTTTCCAGCATTCTCAAGAAAAATTATACCCCGCATTGCGGGGTTCCCGAAATCGACTTCTCCACAGCATCTCTTCTAACGCCTAACGAACGGAAGGAGTGCCATATACCGAGCACGCTTTATCGCGAGCGCAAGGCGCCGCTGGTGCGTTGCGCAGACGCCCGTATGGCGCGGATCGATGATCTTCGCCTGGCCCGAAACAAAACGCTTCAGAAGTTCAACCTCCTTATAATCGATGTCTTTCAAGTTTTGAGAACAGAAAAAGCACTGGGTCATGATAGTTAAATCAAAATGCAAAAATCAAAATGCAAAATCGATATGCCACAACAAAATGGAATTTTATTGTCTTCTAATTTTAAATTTTGCTTTGTCATTTTGATCTTTGATATTTGATATTTGAACTTTAATTTAGAAAGGCAGATCCTCCGGTTTTGTATGCCCCTCCTCGAGATCAATGATAGGAACCTCCTCAGGAATGGGAGGCTGGGAATCCGCTCCAGCCGGTTTCTCCGAAACTGTTCCCCGCATCGCGGGACCTCCAGGACCCCCCTGAGAGCGCGGCCCGAACTGCATTCGTTCGCACACGATCTCCGTGGTCTTCCGCTGTCCACCCTGCT
>CAYTEE010000097.1:0-2633 GCA_964436785.1 uncultured Candidatus Saccharibacteria bacterium | reverse complement strand
TATTGCCGCGAGTGCTGGCGATCCGATAAATGGGACCCGATGGATTACGGCAAAGATTACGATTTCAGCCAGCCATTCTTTTCCCAATACCGGAAACTTATGGAAGCGGTCCCCCGCCCGGCTCTGACCGGCATAAACCTCGTAAATAGCGAGTTTACCCACGCATCCCAAAGCTGCAAAAATTGCTACTTCGTCTTCTTCAGCTTCTTCTCTGAAAACTCCCAGAACTGCGACGCGCTTCTCTTTTCAAAGAACGCCTACGACTGCTATGTAACCGATAACTCGGATCACGCCTATGAATCATTGCATTCCAACCGCTTGTACAAAGTGCGCTTCGGATACTTCGCGGACGAGTGTCTTGAATCCTCTTTCCTGTTCGATTGCGTGGGTTGTTCCGACTGCTTCGGATGCGTAAATCTGCGGAAGCAGAAATACCACATATTCAACAAAAAACTCTCAAAAGAGGAATACAAAAAAGAAATGGAGTATTGGGACTTGGGGAGTTACCAACGGCTCGAGGAAGCAAAGAAAAAATTCCGCGATCTTTATCTTTCCGTTCCGCACCGCTACGCGCACGTGTTGAACAGCCAGAATGTAACCGGGGATATTATCCGGGATACGAAAAATTGCCATGTATGCTTTTCGGCGCTTGACGACGTCCAGAACTGCAAATACCTCTACTTCGGCGGGATGAATCTTAAGGACAGTTATGACGTAAGCGGCGGAGGAAACACCGCGGAGCTCCTCTACGAGATCTTCGGCATCACCGGGCATGCAGAGCGATGCTTCCTCTCGGCCGGAGGAGGCAATTCACGCGACATCATGTACTGCGACTGGGCGCGGATCTCCTCTGATCTCTTCGGCTGTATATCCCTCAAAAACAAGAAGTATTGTGTTTTGAACAAGCAATACAGCCGGGAGGAATACGAGGCGCTTGTGGCGAAAATTCGGCGCCATATGGACGATATGCCCTATACGGATAAAAAAGGACGGGTATATAAGTTTGGAGAATTTTTCCCCACAGAACTCTCCGCGTATGCCTATAACGAATCATGGGCGTTTGCGTGGCATCCCAAAACAAAGGAAGAAGTGCTCGAAGATGGCTGGCAATGGCGGGATCCCCATGCGCGCTCGTATCAGATCACGCTCCTGCCGGAAAATTTGCCCGATCATATCCGGGACGCGGCGGATTCGATAACGAACGAAACCATCGGTTGCGCACATGCGGCTCCGCCAGCCGGCGGATGCAATGAGCAATGCATCACGGCGTTTCGCATTACGCCGGAAGAGCTTGCGTTCTATCGCCAAATGAATATCGCGCTCCCACGCCTCTGCCCCAATTGCAGATACGCCGCGCGGCTCACCTGGCGGAACAGAATGCATTTATGGAAACGGAAATGCATGTGCAAGGGAGGAAAATCCGAAGCGCGAAGCACGAAATCCGAAACGTTTACCTATAAAAACACGACGGCGCACCAGCCACACGAGAGAGATAATCCTTGCCCGAATGAATTCGAAACCACTTTTTCTCTAGAAAAACCGGAAATTGTATATTGCGACCAGTGCTACAAAGCCGAGTTCTTATGAAAAGTTTCTGGCGCCTCAAAAAATACAAAATTCTTCTCCGTATCCTACTCCAGGGATGGATGTTCCGCGTGAAAATCTTTATTCGAAAAATGCGCGGAGACTCATAGCACATAAAAATGCAAGGCCCGCCGTGGTCAACGTGGAAATTCGGGCGGACTCGTGATTCCTTATTCTCATGTTCTTGAGAACATTAGAGTAAGGAAGTGGCATCATAGCGGACCGAAAATACTTGCGCTTTCGGGGTGCGGGAATTAAAATTTTTACAAAGGTGGCAGTCGATTAGATAGAATAAGAAATATGAAAAAACAAATTGTAGTGATACACGGGGGAAACGTCTTTCGTACGCGCAAGGAATATCTCCGCCGCCTGCGGAATTACAAGCTTGATTTTGAAAGACTTACGACCAGCGGATGGAAAGAAAATCTGCGAGGAAAACTCGGGAAGAATTTTGAAGTTGTCCTCCTTAAGATGCCGAATCCCTGGACTGCGAGATATGCGGAGTGGGAAATAATGTTCAAAAAAGTGTTCTCTTTTCTTTCTAAAAATCCCCTGCTGGTAGGGCATTCGCTGGGCGGAATTTTCTTGGCTAAATACTTGTCCTTGAATATTTTTCCAAAAAAGATACGCGCGGCAATTTTAGTTGCTGCGCCTTACGACAAGAAAAGCATTGACGCACGCTACTCGCTGGGCGATTTTGCTTTGC
This sequence comes from uncultured Candidatus Saccharibacteria bacterium, assembly GCA_964436785.1. GTDB lineage: Bacteria > Patescibacteriota > Minisyncoccia > UBA6257 > 2-01-FULL-56-20 > CAYTEE01. The sequence continues at coordinate 343 of CAYTEE010000097.1, read as the reverse complement.
CGAAAAGCTTATCGCGGTTTGAGAAGCAATGCGGGAACATTTTTATCTACCAGAGCACGGACGATCCCGTTGTGCCATTCGTTGACGCAAAAAAGTATCAGAAAGCCCTGCCGACCGCGAAGGCCATATTATTCAAAAACAAGGGGCACTTCGGCCAATCCGCTTTTCCGGAATTAGTGGCGCATATCAAGAAACTTTTTAGATAGTAGGTTTTATATAAAAACGCGGGCGGAGAGGAAGCCTCCCAGCCCGCGCGAATTCTTGAGGCACGCTCATGTGGCTCTCTTGAATCCCACCATGCGCCCGAGTTTTTCATCCCACAGGCGCAATTTGAGCGACTCGA
>CAYTEE010000096.1:0-2700 GCA_964436785.1 uncultured Candidatus Saccharibacteria bacterium | reverse complement strand
AGCTACGGAGTATATAAACGTACCACATTAAAGTAGCAATTGGCCGCCCACCGCCCTTGGCGGGGCCCCGCTGTAAGCGGTGGTCTGCCACCGCCGCAAATTTTTTGCACAGCTCCTGCGTAACCCTATTGATTATGCACAGTTACCTATTTCTTGGCAACGTTATCTTCGCCGCCGGTAATGTCGTTGAAATCAATCTTGGCTTTTCCGTTTCCGTTCTCCGTTTTGGTCTTTTTGATGCGCTCCGTGAGTAGATAGTCTATTTTAAGGAGGAATACTTTTGTCCGGCGCAAAAATTTTCCCAGGAAGCTATTAAGTGCGACATCAACCCGTTCCGGAATTTCGGAGGTAACCCACCGCCCCAAGGGCCCGTGCACAGGAACGGTTTCGTCTACGCGAGGAAGCGCCCGTGCGACAAGATAGAGCACGATGCCCAGCGAGACCATCAAAATATTGGTAATGATAAATTGGAACATAGAGTATTCGCTAACCTGCCTGCCGGTAGGCAGGTATACAAATTTTAATTTAATAAATATACGAATTCCCGATCGTAATCAGCAATCAATAGATTAGCATAAAACTTACATATGCGCATCACAACCCCTGAATTTCGAGGCGGTAAAACCTGCTCACGCGGATATTTTCTCCAACAAGCGCAATAACTCCCTTCACAACCACCTCGACGGTTTTGCTTTCGTCCTTTATAAATGGCTGGGCAAAAAGCGCCTCCGGCGTTTCCGGCGCCGCCGCCGCGATCTGCATCGCAAGTTCATGCGCGAGAGCCCGGAACGGATCCGAGTTCACCACGAAATCCGTCTCCGCCCTAATTTCAAGCAAAACGCCGATACGGCCATTGTGGATATACGACTCGATAAGCCCGGCGCCGGTTTCCCTGCCGGCCCGCTTTTCCGACTTCGCAAGTCCCTGTTCGGAAATAAACTTAACGGCTTGATCGAAATCGCCGCCCGATTTTTCAAGCGCCTTTTTGCACTCGATAACTCCGGCTCCGGTCATCTCGCGGAGCTTTTGAATGTTATGAACGTCCGTTTTCGGGTTCATTGCTCTTTTCCGCTGCAACCGGCGGCGGAACCGATTTTCTCCCTTCCTGTATCGCGCCCTTAACTTTTTCAAAAAACCACTGGATGCTTTTCCGCGCCGATGTGTTCCCCGGAACAAGATAGTCGATAAGATCCGGGTCGGAATCCGTGTTCGCAAGCGCGACTATCGGAATGCCAAGCCGCCGCGCCTCCCGAACCGCGCTCTCGTGAAGTATTGGATTAACCATGATGAGCGCGTCCGGCAATTTCACGAGCGAAACAAGCCCTCCGATCATCTCGTCGAGCCGCTTGGTTTCTTTCTCCAGGGTGAGCCGTTCTTTTTTCGTATATTTGTCGAGTGCTCCTGTGGCAAGGTCGTTCTTTGTTTTTTGGAAATATTCTATCCGCTTATAGATAGTGTTGAAGTTCGTAAGCGTTCCCCCTATCCACCGCTTCTCTACAACCGGCGCTCCCAATTCGCGCGCGAGGGATACAACGTCCACAGCGGGCGGCTGGGTTGCCACAAAAAGAAAAAGTCCTCCGGCGCTCGCTTTTTCCCGCAGGAAACCCTGCGCGCGTTCGATTTCCTCGAGCGTTTTATTAAGGTCGATTATCTCCACACCGCCGCGATTCCCGAAAATAAACGGCTTCATTTTCGGATTCGTTTTGCTTTTCTTGCGGCCGAAAAAAACGCCGGTGTCCACCATTTCCTTGAGAAGCGGACCCTGCGGGAGATCGGCAAAATTTGTTGTGATATCCTCTGTTGGAACTTCCATTCTTGTATGCCTACAAGCTTCCCTATTATACACGAAACGGGCAAAAACGCAATATAAAGGGGCTTCTTCTCCGGCTAGAATTCAACCATTGGCTTTCCCATGTTCCCCTCCTGGAATGGATGCTTTATTTCTTTCATTTCCGTCACCAAGTCCGCCCTGTCTATAAACTCTTTTGGCGCCCCCCGCCCGGTAAGAAGTACAAGCCGTTCTTCGGGGAGATCCGTGAGGACGCGGAGCACTTCACCGGAAGAAATGAGCCCCAACGACACAGCGACATTAACTTCGTCCAAAATAACAACATCCCATTCCCCTTTTTTAATTTCTTGTTCCGCGAAGAGGAGCGCCTCCTCCGCAGCTTTTTTGTGCTCTTCCCTCGGCAACGTGTCACCCAATATACCGACAAATCCCAGCCCCATTTTTCTGAGCTCAAATTTTCCTCCGCCGTCGCCCTTCCGGCGCATCTCAACGGCATCTTCGCCCGCCTTCCACGGCCCCTTAATGAACTGAACCATCAGGACATTCTTTCCCCGCCCCACGGCGCGCGCGGCTTGCCCCAGGGCGGCAGTCGTTTTTCCTTTCCCGTCTCCGGTAAATACGAGTACCATTATTTCCGTAGTATAACACGCACTAACGGCCCGGCGCTTCTCGTAAAAACCGTTTTTAAGAAATAATCCCTCCTCCGATAAGTTCTCCCCGCTTCGAATAGAATACTGCCGACTGCCCCGGAGCCACAAATTTTTGCGGTTCTCGAAATATCAATCTATATTCTGAATTCTCAATTCTTAATTCTGCTTTTGCCAACGGCTGGCGATAGCGAACCCGCGCGAAAACCTCCATTCCCTCATTCGTGCGAATGAGGGAATGTGATGAAGTACCTATAAAATTCA
>CAYTEE010000095.1:0-2793 GCA_964436785.1 uncultured Candidatus Saccharibacteria bacterium | reverse complement strand
TGTTTTTCTTCATGAGTAAAGGATTATCTTTCGACCTTTGAATTGGTTCTATTATAGCATGCCGAGGTTACCATAAGCAAAAAGTTATCCACAAACCCCAGAATACTTCGCGTTTGGGCATCTCTTTAACGGAGGGCTTAAAAATTCGGAAGTTCCTCCCAATTGATGAAGGAAAAATTTCCCTGCTGGATGGTGAGGCGGAAATTGGAGTGTACGGCCTGGAACGTGGAGCTTACGGTGATAATTTTGCTCGTACCGGAGGCGACAACCGATATAATGCGGCAAGCATCGGAGTCGATCGGCACCGTTTCTCCCCCGGCGTACGTGGGGTCCTCCGCGATCCGGAAGAGCGCCACCTGGAAACACCCCTCGGCAAGCGCGATGCTCTTTTCCTTAAAATGAGTGTCCGAAATATTGTCGCGGCTCAAGAACGAGGATGTTCCTATCACGAACATGACGATCGTGAACATCGCGACGATAAGGATCGCCGCCGTGATCGCCACATATCCCCCGCGTTCGTTCTTTATTCTCATTTTTTGAGATAAAAAGTCCCCCGGATCGTGGTCGAGGCCGGGAATTTCGGGATTTCCGAGGCGACGGAGAAGGTCATAATAACCGAGGTCGGATTGCTCCCGATCGAGGGAACGGTGTGGACGAAAAAATTCTGGAATTTCACGTTGGCGCTGGTCAAAGAAACCGAGGAGCTCGCGCCGCGCGCGAGGTAAAACGCATTTCCCGAAGTGCTGAACACGAGAGGATTTTGAGAAAAATTATATTTTGTAAGCGAAAGAATGGAGGAAGTCTGGTTCTGAAGAGGAGTGATAATGTCCGTAGCTCCCGTAAGGGCCCACTCGATCTTCCTTTGAACGAAATTTGCCTCTTCCTCTACCTCCAGCATACTCCGGTTCTGGTCCTGGTTCCTGAGCATCTGATAGAGAATGACCAACGAGATGCTCAACATCACGCCAAACAGTCCGATATAGAGCAGAAGCTCGAGGAGTGTGAACCCTCCCAAATTTCTCTTCGAGAAATTTGGGAGGATAAACCCGGTAGTGAATTTTTGATTTTTAAATTTTTCGGCGTTCATGAAAACATTTTTTTCTCATTGCGAAGTGATTATCTTTAGCGCGTCATTCGACCGCACGGAAATGTAGATCGTGTTCCGCTCGTACGCCATTCCGGTTACCACCTGCGGAAAGTTTAGGTCGCTCCAGAATGTTATGTTTGCGGCGTTTCCGATGTTGTATATCTTCAATTCCTTATTCGCGTCCTCCGTTCCCAGGAACACCAAATAATCCTGCGCAAGAACTTCGGGCACCTCGGTGGCGCTTCCGCTTATCGGCACGTTGCTCGACCCCAACTCCACAATAGAAGAAGGATTTTGCGCGTTCACCACTTCAAGTTCTTTGTTGCTTCCATCGTCGCGAGCCAAATAGAGCGTTGAGCTGCCGGGAATCAAAAACAGATCAAGACCATCCTGATTCCCTAAGGGATTATAACTGCCCAGCACGGACATTGATGAAGGACTTGAAATATCAACAGACCACAGTTCGGAACTCGACGCCTTCGCCAAAAATGCAACTGTCCCCGACGCGATCACCGAGTTCGCGTCCTCGCCAACCTCGAGCGGCGAGCTCCCAGGAAATACGGAAGGATTCGTGGAACTAGTAACATCAATCGCATAAAGCTCACCGCTCCCCGAGTCTTTTTCTGTGGCAAGGTATGCCACATTATTCTCCACAAAAATGTCCTGCACGCGCACGCCGGCGGAGATACCTGGCACTTTGTATGATTTGACAAGCTGGGGGCTATTTTTATCCCTGATATCAATGACTTGTAACTGGGCATTCGAATCCCTGTTTGCCACATATGCATAGTTGCTTTTCACATAGACCGCATCAAGGCCCGGCCCGGTGTTGATGCTCGAACGGATAAACGGTCCGCTCGGGTTCCCCACGTCAATAATGAAAAAATCATGGTTTGACGGCGTATTTCCCGCGGGGGTGGCTGTCATATACACCAGGCGATTCCTGGCCTTAAGGTCGGTTCCCTCGTTCCCCGAACCCAGATCAAGAGAACCTATAACGATGGGATTTTTCCAGTCACCGGAGAGCGGAACGTCTGGCACCCAGTTCGTAACGAGCGTCTTCAACTCGACGCTTCTCTCATAAGCAGGAGTTTTCTGCCACGATACACGGCTCACGATCTTCTTGGTGTCAAAATCAACGTCCGTCACAATGATCTTTTTCGTAAACGCCCCTTGGATAACCGTACTGCTTATCACATTGGAAAAATCCTGCGCGGCGAACGCGCGCGCTTCTTCCAAATCTTGGCGGGCAAGATTCAGCGCCTGCTGGCTCATATGCGTGTCCACCAATATCGCTTGCCCGCCGAAAATAACCACAATGCCGGTCGAAAAACTGATAACAAGGATCGCAAGCGCGATCAATAGCTCAAGAATTCCCTGCCCGGTAGTAGAACTGCGATTTTGTTTTTCTGTTTTTCTCAACATATTTATTAGTTTATACTTTCCAAAAAATTGCTTAGCCAATTAAGGGGTTTTTAACATTAACAAATACCAATCGCAGTTTCACTACCGGGCCTGCCCAGAATTGGTAGTGAGTAGCGAGCTCCGACGTTTCAGCCGGAGCCCCGACCCTGCGGCGTCGGGGTAGTAAGTAGTAAGTAGATTTTTTTTCATGTCATCGCCAACTCACCCTGCCTTCGCGGTTTATATCTATGCTCGTTGTCGTGCGGCCGTTGCCGAACGAGATCGTTCCGGAAACGTTCGAG
>CAYTEE010000094.1:0-2818 GCA_964436785.1 uncultured Candidatus Saccharibacteria bacterium | reverse complement strand
TGGCGGCAAGATGAACAACGATGTCGGGCTGGGCATCCTTGAGCACGCGGAGCGCATCCTCGCCCTTGCGCAGATCATAATCCCGAGAATGCGCGATAAAAATGTTGCCTTCAGGCACTCCGCGCTCCTTAATCCTCTTGACAAGATGGGTTCCTAAAAATCCGCCACCGCCCGTTACCAAAAATCGCCGCGAGGTAAATTCCATCTTCTTCAATATCCCAGTCGTTTTCGATTCTCTGCGTACCAGTCAATTGTCTTTTTGAGGCCCTCTCTTAAAGAAAGCGCAGGTTCCCAGCCAAGAACTTCTTTCATGCGCGAGATATCAAGAACTTTTCGCATCGCCCCGTCGGGCCTCGAATGATCCCACGTCGTCTTCCCTCGAAAGCCCACAATGCCGGCGATCATCTCCGCCAACTCTCTTATCGAGGTTCCAATTCCCGTGCCGATATTTAATGGATCCGAAAATTGTTCGATTTGCGTAAGGCGCACGATCGCCTCCGCGGCATCCCCCGCAAAAATAAATTCCCGGTATGCATTGCCGGTCCCCCAACAAACCACTTCACCCCCCCCGTCCTGTTTCGCATCCACGAATTTCCGTATGCGCGCACAAACGAAAAATTCAATCCGTGTGCGCGTGCATATGCGCGGGCCCCCAAAAGCAACGCCCTCTTTGAAAAGCCATAAACTTCAACCGTTGGGTGCAATGGACCGTTCAGCAGATCCTCCTCCTTAAAATTCCCGATAAGTTCTCCGGGATACATACAAGCAGAACCGACAATCGTAAGTTTTTCGACCGCGTAGCGCGAAGACAACTCTAATATGTTCAACGCCATCTTTAAATTATCCCGGAAAATAGAAACGGGATATGTTATGTTATATCCAATTCCGCCCACTTTCGCCGCGGCATGGATTACGATGTCCGGCGAAAAAATTTGAAATGCCTTGTCGTAATGTTCTAACTCGGTAAGATCATATTCTTTGGCCCTTGGAATAAAAATGTTCTCTCTTGGAACACCGCTCCGCTCAAGTTCCGCAGCAAGGTAGGACCCCAAAAACCCGGAGCCTCCGGTTACGAGAATCTTCTTGCTTAGGAGATCAATGATCTTCATTTTTTAAAGATTATCTAAAGAAGCAGCGGTTGTATCGCGCTAATCATATACTCAATATCCTCGTCAGTAAGATTTTGGTGAATGGGCAAAAAGAGACCACGTCCAGAAAGATCTTCTGCAACCGGGAAATCTCCATGTTTATAGCCCAAGTGCCGATAGGATTCTTCTTCGGTCGGGAGAGAGCTATAAAGGCGGCGGCACTCAATGCCGGTTTCAAATATCGCAGCAAGAATCCTGTCACGCATTTCGCGGGACTTAAAAAGAATAGGGAAACAATGGTGAGCTATCTTGGCACCATTCGCATCGGGAAGAAGGTCAACGCCGAGACCATCGCGCAACATACGATAGTTTTTCCTGCGACGCTCGATATAGGCATCCAAATGGTCAAGGGCGCCAAGTCCGACAATTGCCTCCATTGAATTCATCTTCGCATTAAAACCAATCCACGGAAAGGTAAATTTATCTTCCACGCGATCGCCCTTTCTTCCGTGGTTACGAATCGCAACCGCCAATTCTGCAATACGGTCATTATTTGTAACCACCATCCCCCCTTCACCACAACAGATGGTATGCGAAGCAAAAAATGAAAACGTTCCAGCGTCAGCAATCGTCCCAGCAGCTTTGCCGTTGTATTTCGAACCGAATGCCTCACAATCGTCAGTCAGCGCCCATATGTCGTGTTTCCGCGCAATTGCAATAACCCGATCAATATCACAAAACCCGCCCAAAAGATTCACTGGCATAATCGCAAGGGTTCGCGAAGTAATTTTTGCCTCAACCTGCGAAACATCAATCTGAAAATCAGGGCCTACGTCAACAAAAACTGGCTTAAGATGGTTATAATAGACGGCATTTAGATGTGCAATGAATGTAAGCGCAGGAAGAATAACTTCATCCCGCCCAGGACTCAAATACTTTGCCACGGCAAGAACCACGGAGTCTGCTGCCGTGCCAGAAGCAACCGCTCGTGCATGCTTTACGTCAAAACGCCGCTCGATCTCCACCTCAAAATCTCGCGTATATTTCCCTTGGCTTACAATACCGGAATCCAGCGCTTCATTAAGCAACTGCTTTGTTTTCTCGGTAATATTTACCGAACCCAAGTGTATTTTCATTTCATTCTATTATATTGCAATTATCTTTATTCCGCAAAAAATTTACAAACTAACCAAGTGCGTTTTTGCTGTTCACGAGAAACCAGCTCTTTTCAAGAATTTTTTTAGATAAGGGTCCCAATTCGATCTTATATTTTTAAACCACCCAAACTCGGCGCTCTGATCATCAAGACGAACCTCCGTCTTGTCCTCAACAAGGTCCACCAGAAATACGATGGGCACCGTATGAGAATTCGTTCCTTGGAAATACCCTGTCCGCGAAAAATATTCATGCACCCCCAGTATTTTTATAACTCTTCCACGAAGACCTACTTCCTCCCTGAGTTTTCTCAGGACGGCCGTTTTGAGCATTTCATTCTTGAAAATTCTTCCCCCGGGAAACCACCACTTTCCTATCTCTGGCTCATTCGCCCTCTTAATAAGAAGGAAGCTCTTGCGGCTCCGATCTCGCACCACAAGGTCCACACACACAAGAGGAAGGACACGGTGGATCTTTTTATACAGCGAACTCGGAATAGGACGAGAAACAGCGCGCATAAGAATTCCCTAAGAGGGATGCTGGAGGGCTCGAATATCCGCCTCAACCATCATTTT
>CAYTEE010000093.1:328-2860 GCA_964436785.1 uncultured Candidatus Saccharibacteria bacterium | reverse complement strand
CCCGATAGCGGAAATATCGCTTATTATTTTGATTACATGAATTTTTATAGCTAAGAGGAATAGACTTGTCCGGCCCGGTGCCGTAGTAATAGTCACCAGGATTACCGGTGCAATCTTGTCCATAAAACGTCCAAACGCCCGCATCGTTGCACAAAGGAAAATTTGTTTTCCCATTACTACAATCGCTTGTGGCGAATTTGAACTTTACCGCCGTTCCCGCCGGCTGGCTTCCCCGCCACACAATAGAATTGAATTGCGCCCCGCCCACATCGCCGGTATCTATCGTCGCGGATTCAAGCCAGCCGGGTATTACGGCAGGACCCCAGTCTGTCTTTACTCTATACGCATTAGTGCAGGGTGATGACCCAGGAAGATCCAGGCAGTTGAAACTTACCCATCCCAAAATATCGTTCCATGCATACCCCCGAAACTCTTTTGCGGCGTCAATGTGGACTTGGTAATACACCGTACCCGGGCAATCCGATCTGCTCCCGCCTCCGCAGAAACTAAACCAGCCGAACGTGTCGTTCCATGCCCATCCGGAAAGATACCCCGCGCCATCGTTTAAAACCTTATAGTCACCTGTCCCGCACGAAGAGGTATAGCTGCAATTCAGCGAAATATCCCCGACCGATGAATTAAAATTAACATGTCCGGTAAGCTGTTGAGATTCCACATTTACGTCTAAAGAACTGTACCAATTAAACCAGCCAACAACGTCATTCCATGACCAATGGTCATACTGGCCAGAGTTTATATTCGTCGCGCCATGCACCGTATTCCAGGGAACAATCAAGATTCCCAAGAAAGCTATTCCAAACATGGTAATAAAAAAAATTTTCATGTTTATTGCCAATACACCGCGGTCATAGTTGTGTCCGCGGTCATGGTAATTATTATTGTCGTGCTGGTAGAGAAAGCGACGCCATTTTTTGTCCACCGCCTGAACCAAAAGTCAGTTTCTATTCCATCGTCTTGCGCGATTAGCGTCACTTCCGTTCCTGGATCATAAAGGCGCATAAAACTAGGAGGGGCCGACCCATTTTGCTGGGGGGGAGTACTTTTATCCGGCTTATCAATCGTAATGCTCGCCGGACCTGCAAATGAATTCGAATTTACCGTAAGAGTGAATACCGGCGGCGGGAGCGGAACCCCAACTCCAGCGAGTACCAATGACCCAACGGAAGACGCAAATTCGATGTTTGAAACACTAAAGAACTGCGAACCAATCGTGCTTGTTGTTATAAAATCCTGCCCGGCACCGCCGGACCAGTCGGTCTGTACAAGAACATTGTTCCGCGTCCGCATGATATACCGCGTAAAGGGTTTAAGCGCGCTTCCCGCCCAACTGTAAAAAACAGTCACTTTTTTAGTCGAGGGGTCCAAGTCGGACACATCGTCAATGGCGCCGCTTTGAAAATTCCGATGGACATCCTCAACTAAAAAGTACCGCTTATACGTGGTAGTTCCCACTTGCAAATTTTCTTCTCCGGATTTCAACGCAAACGGCGATGTGGTCGTAGTCAGATAATAATTCCCGGATGGCAGAGCCGAAATGTTGTGCCAATCGCTTCCGGCAAATACCACCACGTGCTCCATAAGCTGTTTTGCAAGACTGCTCGCGGTCTGCATGCGCGCCACTTCCGTATTGGATCTCAGAACCGGCGCGATGATCGAAGCTGCCGCAACAAAAAGAAGGATGCCGATAAAAACCGCTACCAGAACCTCTATCAGAGATTGGCCGTGCCTTCCGTTACCCGAAAATTGAGTTCCGCTCAGCCGTTCGTAGATCCGGAGCGAACCCCCACACCACTGGTTTATGGTTCGACTACGCTCACCGTCCTGAACCCGCTGAAAGACATCCGCAACTTCTCGACTTGCGCATCGCGTTGTTTTGCCATTCCTCCCCGTCCTCACGGACGTGGCTTCCTGGTGTGGGGGTGAATAACAATTCATGCACCGCGAAGATTAAAGTTCCCTCTGTTGCCGTCCCCGCGTTCCATCGCCGCCGCTATCACCTCCCCCTGGAACTACTTCCACGGTAACGGAAACATCCGCGGTCGTTTGCCCTCCGCCTCCGGAACATTGCAGGGAATAGGTGGCGGTCTGGGATGGCGTTACTGTCGCAGACCCGTTTGTTTCACGAGAATCGGTCCACGGAGAACCATCACAAGATTCCGCATTCACGGTAGTCCACGAGAGAGTAACGGGAACCGAAGGAGCCGTAGAAGTCGGCGCGGCGCTAAACGAAAGGATGACGGGAGGAGGCAGTAAGACCACCTGCTGGACATAACAAGTGAAAACGCAACTCAAGCTGTCGAACGCTATCGTGCCGGCGGGATCGATCTTGACCGACGACTTCTCCGGGGTTCCGTCACTCTTTTTTTGTTTCAAGGAAAGTATCTCTATCAACGTCTGGTTGGACGACGGCGTTATATAATCATAGGTTACGCCGGTGTTTCCAACCCCCCTCCGAGATATCACCCCTCCCCCGCCCCCCGCCGCAGTAAGATCGCTTTTTTTTTCTTTTTT
>CAYTEE010000093.1:0-318 GCA_964436785.1 uncultured Candidatus Saccharibacteria bacterium | reverse complement strand
TAATCTCTTCTAATTCAAGTTCAATAGAGCCTTCTTTTTGTATTTTTTGCTCTTGCGCGGCTTGCCCGTTATCTGGTCGAAGGTAACATCCTGAAGAAGCTCCGTGAGCACCGTTGTGCCGTCGTCGGCCAACATATTGAACTGAATTGAGCTGGGCAAGGGGTACCGCTCCACTTCGTTCGCGGGATTATATGCGCCGGATTTGTCCGAATAGAAAAGCGAGAAAAATGCCAAGTTCGTACCATCATACTCAAAATGGACTCCCCAAGACGACCCGCGGTCCTGCGACATCGCCCGGCTTTCCGCCTCGCGGACCAG
>CAYTEE010000092.1:0-2897 GCA_964436785.1 uncultured Candidatus Saccharibacteria bacterium | reverse complement strand
AGGGGCTGACGGAGGGATAGAATACCGCGTCCTCACGGTATCGGACATGAGCGTTCCTCTTCCTCGGTACACGTTCACAATCGTGAAAGAGGATGCCGGTATTCCGAGAGAACTGCTCGAGAAAACCATACGATATCTCGAGCTCCGCGAGTGGATGGATGGCGCACGGCAGAAGTACAGGGAAGTGCTTCTTCGTGAATAACGAGAGGATAGGGGTGGGTTGGCATCATCACGCCAACCCCTTTTTTATCCGTCTTCGCAGAAGACCACGGGCTTGCCCGTGGATGTCCAGCCTTCGCAGCCGAAACGGCTGCTTCGGCGGAGTAGGCAAGGAGGGTAACTATGAGGTACCACGGCTTTAGCCGTGGGGCTCCATTGGAAAATAGGAAATTTTAAGGTTGACTTCGGCAATGTCCGGCGTAAACTTCTTCTACACCCCCCTATGAGGCGAGAGACGGGGGCTATTTCTGTATATGCACGATAAAATAATTATAAAGCCTGCCTGTCGGCAGGCAGGGGAGCGCTCGAGCACCCCGCACCAAAACGAGCGGTGCGTTCTTCGCGCTCCCGCGCGGAACGGATAAATGCCGCTCGTTTGGTGTCGGGGCAAGTAATCTCAAAGACATGAATGATCGCATTGTTATTAAAGGAGCCAGAGAACACAATCTGAAGAATATTTCGCTCGAGATCCCGCGCGATAAAATGGTGGTCTTCACCGGGCTTTCCGGTTCGGGGAAATCGAGTTTGGCGTTCGATACTATCTTCGCCGAAGGCCAGCGCCGCTACATTGAATCCCTCTCCGCCTACGCGCGGCAGTTTTTGGGCCGCTTGGATAAGCCGGATGTTGACGAGATCGAGGGGCTCTCGCCCGCGATATCCATAGATCAGAAAAGCCATTCCGCGAATCCGCGCTCGACCGTGGCGACCATCACGGAGATTTATGACTATCTCCGCGTGCTCTACGCGCGCGTGGGAAAGCCATACTGCCCGACATGCGGGAACGAGATCCAGAAACTTACGAGCGAAGAGATCGTTGACTCGGTGACCGAGCTTGCAACCCGTCCTTCGCCAAAGGCTTCCGCCTCCGCCAACCTGCCTGCCGGCAAGGCAGGGGCTTCGGCGGACAAGCCGGAGGGCAAGAAAGCGCGCAAAGATGAAATCGTAATCCTCGCTCCAGTGGTGCGCGGAAGGAAGGGTGAATACTATCAGATGCTTTATGATTTTCTGAACGCCGGGTTTTCCGAAGCGCGGATCGACGGGAAGTTCCTCTCGCTCCGCGAACGCATCGAACTTTCGCGCTACAAGGCGCACACGATAGAGCTTGTTGTCGATAGGATCCCAAGCGAGTTGGACATGCGGAATAAAGAGAACCGCCTGCGCCTCGCGGAAGCGGTGGAATCCGGGTTGAAACACGGGAATGACGTGGTGACCATCGTCGCGGACGCGAAAGAGGTGCATCTCTCGGCAAGATTCGCCTGTTCGAATGACGGATTTTCGTTCCCCGAGATCGAGCCGCGGCTTTTCTCGTTCAATAGCCCCTATGGCGCGTGCCTGGAGTGCCACGGCTTGGGAACGGAAAGCGTCTGGTCCGAGAGACCCTGCGAGGTTTGCCACGGGAAGCGCCTGAAGCCCGAGGCGTTAAGTGTCTTAATCGCGGATAAGAATATCAATGCGGTTACGTCATTTTCCATAGACCGCGCGTACGAATTTTTCGACAAATTAGAACTAAAGAAGGGCGAACGTTTTCATGAGGTCGCGGAAACTCCGCTTCGCGAGATAAAAAGCCGCCTCAAATTTATGATGGACGTGGGGTTGGATTATTTGACGCTCAACAGAAAAGCAGGGACGCTCTCCGGCGGGGAATCCCAGCGCATCCGTTTGGCGTCCCAAATAGGCTCGCGCCTTGTGGGGACGCTCTATATTTTGGACGAACCGACCATTGGGCTTCATCAGCGTGATAACGAGCGGTTGATCAAAACCCTCGTGGAGTTACGCGATCTTGGTAATACGATCATTGTGGTTGAGCACGACGAAGACACAATCCTTGCGTCAGACTATCTGGTGGATATCGGGCCGGGTGCGGGCATCCATGGCGGGAGGATCGTGGCGCAAGGGAAAATCCCGGAGATACTCAAGGATAAAAAAATTTCTTCCGCAACGCTCGACTATCTTCGCGGTGACAAGAAAATTCCCGTTCCCAAAGAGCGCCGGGCGATAGGAAGGGATTTTTTGAAAGTTATGGGCGCCTCCGCGAACAATCTGAAAAATATAAATATAGACATACCGCTCCGGCGATTCACCGCGGTAACTGGAGTTTCCGGTTCGGGGAAAAGCTCGTTGGTCTACGATGTTCTCTACAAAAACCTGGCGAACCGTCTGCAGGGCGCGGCATACAAAAGCGGGGGAGTGAAGGCGATCTCCGGCGTGGAATATATAAATCGCGTTATCAACATTGACCAGTCGGCGATCGGGCGGACGCCCCGTTCTAATCCGGCAACGTACGTGGGCGCGTGGACCTTTATCCGCGATCTTTTCACGGCAACGGAGGAAGCGCGGGTGCGCGGATACAAGCCCGGGCGGTTCAGTTTCAACGTGCCCGGCGGGCGGTGCGAGAATTGCGAAGGCCACGGCATCATCGCGATAGAGATGCACTTTTTGCCGACGGTTTATGTGCAATGCGAAGTGTGCAAGGGAAAGCGGTTCGATCGTGAAACGCTTGAGGTGGAGTATAAAAAGAAAAACATTTACGAGGTGCTCCATATGACGGTCGAGGAAGCAGTGCCGTTTTTTGTGGACATCCCATGGCTTCACGATCGGCTGAAGATCTTGGAAGAAGTGGGGCTGGGATATGTGGAGTTGGGGCAATCGGCAACGACGCTCTCGGGCGGAGAGGCGCA
>CAYTEE010000091.1:0-2912 GCA_964436785.1 uncultured Candidatus Saccharibacteria bacterium | reverse complement strand
TATGCTCGTTGTCGTGCGGCCGTTGCCGAACGAGATCGTTCCGGAAACGTTCGAGTCGCCGGATAAATTCTGGAATACGAACGTGGACGGGCCGGAAACGGAAACCCCCGAAGAGCGCGGAAAGGATTCATCGAACGCCGCGGTCCGGCTCGCGTAAGAGGGCCCTTGGAAAAGAACAAAGGTGGTGGTTGCAACGGTGAACCCCTGGCTCATTTCATGCGCGTTATTCAACGCCCTAATGCGCGCACGCCTTAAGAGCGCGACAGCAGTGTCCCGCTCTCCCGTTATCACCAAACTGCGGTAAAAATCAAAACTCACAAAAACACCGAATCCCGCGATGATCGCTATGATCGCAAGCACGACCAAAAGTTCGATGAGGGTAAACCCGCCTAAGTTTTCCGAAGGAAAATTTTGGCGGGTAAATCCTCCCAAGTTTTTCCGTTCGCACCCGCCCATCTACGTTTGCAGGTTCGAAGATATCTGATAGATCGGCGTAATGATAGAGAGCGCAATGAATCCAACCACGATCCCCATCGTGAGAAGAAGCAGGGGCTCGAGGAGCGTCGTCATGTTGCGCACGTCGTTATCGAGTTCTTCCGTGTAATAGTCCGCAAGATAGAACAAATTTTCCTGAAGATTTCCCGTATTTTCGCCGATCTCTACCATACTCGAGAGCAACGGCGGGAAAACCCGCTTGTTCCGCGCAAGCGGAAGCGCAAGCTGTTCTCCCTTCTTCAGTTCCTCGGCGGCATCAAGCAGGGCTCTTTTGTACACCAGATTATTGAACGTACCGCTCGTGATGATGAGCGCCTCAACGATCTTTATGCCGCTCTTCAACAGCACTCCCATTATGCGGGTAAAACTTGCGACATTCACGCTTATGGTAAGTTTCGATATCACCGGAATGACCAAGAGCAGATAGTGGAGCGCGTACCGGATCCGCACGGCAAGGAGCATAACGCGGATAAGGACGGCAAGGACAACGGCGCCGATGATGACCCACAGCCAATAGTTCGTGGCAAAATTGGAAAATGCGATGAGCACCCGCGTCGTTATGGGAAGCGTTACGTTCAAACTCGAGAAGATCGGGAGGATCTGCGGGAAAACGTAAAAGACGAGGATGGAAACGATGGCGATCGTGGCAACGAGAATAACACCCGGATAAATGAGGGCGGAGCGGATCTTCCCTTTCAGACTTTTCGCTTTTTTGAGCTCATCGGCAAGATAGAGAAGGTTCGAAGCAAGCGTTCCGCTCGATTCGCCAACGCGGACGACATTGATGAAAAAATCGCTGAATGTGTTCCCCTGCGACCCCAGGCTGTCCGCGAATGAATGCCCGTTCGAAACGTCAAATATCACGTTGTCGAGGATCTTCTTCAGCCGTTTTGAGGTCGTTTGCCGTTGAATGATCTTCAGCCCCTCAAAAATAGGAAGACCCGCCTGGATCATAATGGAAAGATGGCGCGCAAAATTTATCTCCTCCTGGATCGGCAGGCGGCCAAGCCCCCACGAAAACGCGCTCTTCTTTTTATTCATGAATGAGACGCACTATTTCCTCGAGCGTCGTCAATCCGTCGATCGCTTTTTGGAAACCGTCCTGGAGCATTGTCCTCATCCCGTTTTTTATCGCCGCTTCTTTTATCTGGGTCGCGTTCGCGTGATTCATGATAAGCGTGCGGATATCTTCATTCACCTCAAGCACTTCCCGGATGCCGATCCTCCCCGAATATCCCGTCCCGTCGCATGCCGCGCATCCCTTGGGGGCATAAAACGTTTTTGTGCTCACGCCCCTGAACTCCGGGATAAAATCAATAACCCCGTTTGCTTCCTCCGCGGTAAGCTTCCGTTCCACCCTGCACTTCTGGCATACCGTCCGAACGAGGCGCTGGCCCATCACCACGTTCACCGTGGAAGCGACCAAAAACGGCGGGACTCCCATATCGATGAGGCGCGGGAACGTGGTCGCCGCGTCGTTCGTGTGAAGCGTGGAAAGCAAAAGGTGCCCGGTAAGCGCGGCATTCACGGCGATCCCCGCCGTTTCGCCGTCGCGGATCTCCCCCACCATGATGATGTTCGGATCCTGCCGCAGAATGGAGCGAAGCCCGGAGGCGAACGTAAGGCCAACTTGCGTATTCGCCTGTATCTGCGTCGTCCCCTCGAGCGAATATTCTATCGGATCCTCAATGGTGATGATCGAGGACTCCGGACTATTCAGTTTTTTCAAAATGGTATAGAGCGTCGTGCTTTTCCCGGAACCCGTCGGACCGTTCGCGAGTATCATCCCGTAAGGTTTTTTGATGGCTTTCTGTATCCGCTTCAGATCTTCTTTTTCGAATCCCAATTCTTCAAGGGTAAAACTCTGGGTTTCCGCAAGCACTCGCATAACCACATTCTCGCCATAGAACGTCGGCGCGATAGAAACGCGCACGTCGGCTCCTCCGAACCCTTCTATTTTTGCCTTAAAGCGCCCATCCTGCGGCACGTTATGTTCGTCGGTGCGCATGCCGGACAAGACCTTCACGCGGCTCACGATCTCTTCCTGAATGTCTTTAGAGATAGAGATATTCTGAAAAATATTATGGAGCACGCCATCGATGCGGAACCGCACGGAGAGCCGCTCCGCCGCCGGCTCGATGTGGATGTCCGAGGCGCGCGAAACGTAGGCGTACTCAATGAACAGATCTACCAACTTGATAATGGAAACATCCTCAAGCGGCTTCAGGAGCTGTTTCTCTATCTGGATTTTGAGCGCGTTAATGTCGGGCGTAGACGATGCCATGGATGTTTGAATTAATTATAGCATAGCGATACAATGAGCTCGCATTAACTCTGTTACTTGCGGGATCGTCTAATGGTAGGACACATGCCTCTGGAGCATGGTATCGGGGTTCGAATCCCTGTCCCGCAGCTAA
>CAYTEE010000090.1:0-3014 GCA_964436785.1 uncultured Candidatus Saccharibacteria bacterium | reverse complement strand
ATAAAATTCATGAGTTTCAACGCCGGCTCCTTAAATTCCACCGCCTGCCGTGCGGACCTGAAGCGCGCCGCGTCTATAACGTCAAGCCACTTGGCAAGCTCTTTCAAGTGCGCGGGTGGCTTGAGGCCGAAATCTTTTTTAAGCGAATCGAGCACGAGCGATGTACAGGAAGGATATTTGGAATTCCACTTATGGAACTTATCCTGCCTGAACTTTTTCTGCCACGAGGAACGAATAAACGAGGTCTGGTGGTGATCGAACCACCATTCCGCCTTGGGATGATAGATAAAATCCACAATAATTGCCGGCTGTTTGAATTTGAAACGTGCCCAGCGGGGCTTCAGGTGAAAATCCATCGGATGGAAACCCGCGATAGAATCTCCTCGCGAGCGAAAAAACGCCAAGAGGATTGCCGCAGACGCGCGGCCATCGAAGTCGTTGTGGAAATAAAGATGATATACCATAATGTCTAATTACTAATTATTCTAATTGCTCTATTGGGTTGACCGATCTTTGTTTTCAATTGAATGCACGATCGCATTTAAAATCAAGTGTAATTCTTTTGCCTCCTGCCAAAGCTTTTTTATCTCTTCCTCAAATTCGGGCACAGCGACCAACATCATTCGCAACCAATGTTTCGTTTCACGCGCTTCCTTCTTGGAAATTCCTATTTTATGTTTAAAATCTTTTCCTGATTCAGCGTCGTCAGCTTCGCTATAATTTGCGCCAATGCTCGTGCTAGCTTTTATAAGTTGAGTTATAAGAGAATTAGTTACAACACCCCTGGGTATTTTCTGTACAAACTTGATAACATCTTCTCCAAATTTTGCAGTTCTTTCCTCTAAGTCATATCGCTTCTCTGTGCTCATAGAATAATTAGGTTAATTAGAAATTAGAATAATTCTCCTATACTACTTCGTTTTGGTAGCACGATTCACAATATACGATCTCCGGACGTTCGGGAGCGTAGGAGGTTTCGAATTCGTTGGGACAGCGCGTTTCGCCGTGAAAGTGGGCCGTGGTGTTTTTATAAATATTACTCTCCGACCCTCCGCCGGCGCAGGCGCAAGTTCTGTGCCAGAGCTTCAGGGGATTTCTTTTCTTTAATCTTTCACCGTGCCGACAATTGGGACAAAGACGAGGAAGCGGCAAATTCATCCTGCGGTAAAATTCAAGTTCCTGGGGAATAATTTTAAACGCAGCCGTGCATTGCTGGTTGCAAGCACCCTCGTGCGCACAACCTATGACGTCTTTGAGAATTTCATCCGAAACATCGGTTATCCTCTCGGGCAAGGCGGATGCCTGCTTTGTAATGCTGTAATTCCTCGCTTTGGCATCGTGCCACGCAAAACCATTTTTCAGCGCGTCCTGTTCGGAAAGCGGGAGATAATCCTGGGCAACCGTTTCGTTATAGCTCCAAGGGCTTAGTTCGGACGGGAAAAATTCTCCGTAACGATATGTGTTTCCTTTTTTATCGGTATACGGCGAAGCATTCATATGTTCCACGATCTTTGGGATTAATTTCTCATATTCTTCTTTTGAGTATTGCTTATTCAAAATACAATATTGTTTCCCGCGCAATCCTACGCACCCGAAAAGATCATTCGAATCCTGGCAATTGAAGCCGTATTCAACATCATGGGAATACCACACAATAACGCCGAATTTACAGCGCGCGTTTTTAACGCCGATGCTGATGCCCTCATAGAGAAGCTCTGAATTGCCGCCTGTCCCGGGTCCGGTGTCGTACGCTTCCCGGAGCCCGTATGTCCCCCAGTGCGAATATTTTACATTTTCCGCCTCTCCGGCGAGATCAAAACAATAGTAACAATTTCTTGAGCGCTCTATATTATCGCCGGTAACGTTCGTCGTATTGATAAGCTGGGCGTAGCGGTGGAGCGAGCGCAGGTAAAGCTCACCGAATTTTTCGCTTATTTGCGCGATGCCACTCACGCTCTTCAGATCAAGTTCTTCGAGTTTTTTAAGATATTCTTCTTTGGAATACGGCTGGTTGAAAATATAGTATTGTTTATTTCTTAAATTCGCGCACCCTACGCAATCCGAACAATTTACGCAATCATAGAGAAAATATGAATTACTGCACCCCTCCGAATTCAGGCTGTAAAACAGCCGGTTCGAATTTTTACAATAAACATTTTCGTATGAAAATTCTGTTTTATGGCAGATATACGAGTCCGCCGTGTCTTTGCAATACGAGATTCGATTGCTATACAAAGAATCCTCATTATTCCAGCCCGCCGTCACTAAGTAGCAGTTTTTATGCTCTACCGTCACGTTTACATACCGAGAATTTACCGACTTACTGTCAAAAAGAGCGACATGGGGAACTTTTTTGAGAAGTTCGCCGAATTGCTCAAAAAACGGGCGAGAAAAATCGTACTCCTGCCCGTAACTCAGCGGATCCCACTGATCGCTATACCAAAATCCATGGTCAAATACCGTAAACGGCGCGTCTTCGCTATAAATAGTGATTATTTCTTCTTCATGGCCCGGAGCACCGCACTTGCGCTTAAAAAACGTTTTTTCGTTCCGCCAAACCAATCTTCTCTGCATCCTGCACTCCGGGCACCATGTGGGCGGCGGAACGTGGATCGTTTTGTAGAACGCAAAATCCGAAGCGTCTATTATGAAAGATGCTTTGCAGTTCTGACAGGTTTGAGATGAAGAAGTATTCATAGGGTTTGTCCCGACGCTTCGGTCGGGATCCTCGATTTTTTACTCCTGCAGTACACCTCAGGAGTAAAATCGGGACAATTTTGGCAATTTCTAGTTTCTGCTTGCATTTTGCTAATGGCTAATTACTATTGGCTAACGACTATTTTTGAGAGCTTCTATCCCCGGCAGTTTTTTCCCGGCAAGAAAATCCAGCATCGCGCCGCCGCCGGTTGAAATGAACGTAAATTTTTTGTCCAACTTATACTTCCGGATAAATGCCACCGTTTCGCCTCCGCCAGCCAAAGAAAACGCGCGGCGGTTTCTCGCGATGGCGCGCG
>CAYTEE010000089.1:0-3035 GCA_964436785.1 uncultured Candidatus Saccharibacteria bacterium | reverse complement strand
GAACCGGAAGACTTCAATTTCTACGAAAAGATCAAGGTTCCGCCGCCCACATGGTGCCCGGAGTGTCGGTTGCAGAGAAGGTTCGCCTATAGAAATGAGCGAACTCTTTACAAAAGAAAATGCGGGCTTTGCGGGAAAGATATGGTAAGTATATTTTCTCCAGATAAGCCGTTTACGGTATATTGCGGGGACTGCTGGTGGTCGGACAAGTGGGACCCGATGGAACATGGGCGCGAGTATGATTTCTCGCGGCCATTTTTTGAACAATACCGAGAACTTTTGGAGGACGTGCCGCAACTTAATCTTTGGGGATTCAACAATGTGAATTCCGATTTTTCAAATTACGTGGGAGAGAGCAAGAATGTTTATCTGTCATATTCCGTAACGTATTGCGAGGATATTTTTTATTCATCGCACATCGACAAAAGCCGAAATTGCTTTGATTGTTATCAAGTTAAAAATACGGAAAGATGTTATGAGAACGTAAATGCCGAAAAATGCTATGAGTCCCATTTTCTCTTGAATTCGAGGGAGTGCGTCAACTCTGCGTTTCTTTTCGACTGCGTGAATTGCCAGGACTGTTTTATGTCTTCAAATCTGCGGAACAAGCAGTTTTATGTCCGCAATAAGGCGTATTCTCACGATGATTATATGCGGGAAATGGAGAAGATATGGTTGAGTTCGTATGGTTCACTTGAGAGTTTGAAAGAAGAATTCCGGTCGCTGAGAGAAGCATCTCTCCATAAATTCGCAAACGCCATCAAGGTTCTCAACACCACGGGGGACGATATTGTGGGAGTTAAAAACGGCACGAATGTATTTTTCGTACAAAATTCAGAAAACGTGAAAAATTGCTGGCGCGTGTATGATTTCAAAGACTCATACGACGTAACGGGGGCGATTGAGTCGGAGCTTCTTTACGAGGTGAGCGTAGGCGCTTACCACAATTATTCGAGCAGGTTCTATTCGCACGGGAAAACAACGCGATTCATTACCTATTGCTATTTTTGCTCTGATGTTGCTAACCTTTTCGGCTGTTCCGGATTGAAGAGCAAGCAGTATTGCATATTCAATAAACAATATTCCGAAAAAGACTATAAGGCGCTCGTGGAAAGAATTACGAAACAGATGGACGATGTGCCGTACGTTTCGCAAATAGCAAAAAGCAAAGAGCGAATAGTATATAAATTCGGTGAATTTTTCCCCACAGCGCTTTCTCCTTTCGCCTACAACGAATCGGTTGTGCAGGAATACTTTCCGCTTACAAAAGAAGAAGTATTGGCAAAAAGGTACTCGTGGCGGGATCCGGATCCATATCCGCACAAACCAACAGTAATGCCGGAAAATCTGCCGGACGACATAAAAGACGTGCCGGATTCTATAATTAACGAAGTGATCGGTTGCCCCGACTGCGGCAGAGCCTACCGCATTATCAAGCCGGAGCTTGAATTTTTGCGGCATGAGAAGATTGCGCTTCCGAGGAAATGCCCGGATTGCAGATACAAAGACCGATTTGCGCTTCGCAATCCTCTGAAGCTCTGGGCGCGGCGGTGCGGGTGCCACGGCAAGGCATCGGCATTGGGCATCTATCGGAACACGACTCTCCACTTTCATGGCGAAAAAGCCTGTCCAAACGAATTTGAGACCTCCTACTCACCGGAGCGTAAAGAGGCGGTGTATTGTGAGGCTTGTTACCAATCTGAAATATTCTAGTCGGTACCAGCGTATGTTGCGGCACTATGACATGTCATAGTGACACCGGTATCATAATCATGTATAAGTAATCTATATCTATGGAGAAGGCATTATCCATCAAGTTGCCGCCGGTGAGCTATTTCTCTTCGCGCAAAGAGTGGGAAAAGGCATGCTGGAAGAAGATATTAAGCTCAGGAGAGTTTCTTGACCTGCTGGTCACGTCCAACGAACGCCATAATCTGGTGGTTCGCGCCGCGGCGATTGAGCGCATCATATCTGGCGAGAAGTACAGCCAGATTGTCAAAGAGCTCTGGCTTTCGCCGCAAACCATTAGCAGTATAAAGAAGGCGCTCCGCGAACGGAGCTATAAGAGTTACCGCGAGAGAGGGAAATCAGAGCGAAAAACGAGAATATATAGCCGCGATATTACCAAGAAGGAAAGAAAATCTCGCGGTAGATCCGTGCGAACAAAATATGGAATTGTTCACATGCCGTAGCGCGAAGTTAATTACTATGACATGTCATAGTATGCCCATTGAGCTTCTATTATTATGAGATGAGTATTTCTGAAGAAAAAATATGCCAAAATTGTAAATCGTCTTTTGTAATAGACGCCGAAGATTTTGATTTCTACAAGAGAATTAACATGCCGCCGCCGACGTTTTGCCCGGAGTGTCGGATGATACGGCGTCTCATGTTTCGCAATGAGCATGCGTTGTACAAGAGAAAGTGCAATGCGCCGAATCATAGCGAAGACGTTATCTCTATTTATTCCCAGGATAAGCCGTTTACCGTGTACGACCAAAAGTTTTGGTGGTCGGACAATTGGGATCCCATGCAGTACGGACGAACTTACGATTTCTCAGCCCCTTTCTTCAAGCAATTTCAGCAATTGTGGCGGGAGGTTCCGTTGCTGAATCTCTCGAACTCGAATGCCGTGAACAGCGATTTTTGTAATGTTGCGGACCAGAGCAAAAATTCGTATATGACATCCGGGTCCTATAAGATAGAGAACGTTCTGTATTCCAACCGCGTGTATACAGTTAAAGATTCTATGGATTTATACGTAGGATTCCGCGATGAGCTTTGTTACGAAAACGTGAACTCTTCCGACTGTTATCGCGTGCTTTTCAGCGCGCGATCTTTTAACTGCATGGATTCTTCTTTCTTGTACGACTGCAAGAATTGCTCCCATTGTTTCGGGTGTGCCAACCTTCGCAATAAGCAGTACTGTATTTTCAATAAGCAGTATTCGCGGGAAGCATATTCGGAAAAAATGAAAGAGTTTGATCTTGGAAGCGCAAAACAGATTGAAACATTAAAAAAACAATTTCACGATA
>CAYTEE010000088.1:0-3064 GCA_964436785.1 uncultured Candidatus Saccharibacteria bacterium | reverse complement strand
AAATACTCTCGTTCCTTCTTCTTGTCTTCGCTTCGCTTGTTCTCTTCCATGGCGTGGCGCAGGTTGGCGTATCAAGTTCGCTCGTCGGATCGGCCGCGCTTACGCTCCTCTTTTTCCTTCTGCTCCGCGGATTTTTGGATTATGCGGGAGCGGAACAAAGCGGGCGGTTATTGGTCGCCGGCATTTTTGCACTGCTTTTTTGGCAGTGGAGTGTGGTCACGCTTCTCCTGCCGTTCCATTTTATGGCGCAGACCGCCCTCCTTTTTCTTTTCGGAGCCGCGCTTATCGAGTTTGCGTTCCATTATCTCGGTGGGGCATTCACCCCAAAGAAGGCTGCGGTGACCGGTTCCGTATTTTTAGCGGCGGTGTTTGTTGTGTTCCTTATTTCTCGCTGGGGGTTATAATCAATTGATAGAGAAATGATAACGAAATTGGTTCTGCCGGTTGCGGGCAACGGAACACGGCTGCGCCCCCTTACGCTTCGGACGCCGAAGGCGCTCGTAGAGCTCGGCGGAAAGCCGCTTGTTGAATATATCCTGGAAGAAGCCGCGGCAAGCGGCATCCGAGAAGTGTTTTTTATCATAAGCCCTATACATAGGAGACATTTCGCGCGCTATCTTGTCCGTGCGCGTCGGCGTTTCCCGCGGCTTTCTTTTATGGTTCGTGTCCAGCGCGAAGCGTATGGGAATGGACATGCCCTGCTCCAGATCGCCGACTGCGTGGGGCGGAAGCCGTTTGCGGTCCGGTTTTGCGACGACGTGATCGTGGGCAAAAAGCCGGCGCTCGCGGCGCTTATGGGATTTTTTAAGAAGCATCGCACTACGGTTCTTGCGCTCACGCGGGTTCCCAAAAATCGCATCACTAGTTTCGGGGTGGTAAGCGTACGGCGGATGATAGCCCCCGCGTTTCACGACATCCGTCTTATTATGGAGAAACCCGCACGCGAGGATATAGAAACGTTCCGGCTTTCGAATCTCACGATAGTGGGGGCGTATATCCTTATGCCGGAAATTATGAAAGAACTTCGGGAGATCGGGGAGTACGCTCCGCGCCTCCCCGACGCGCTGCCACTCACTGCCGCGTTTCATCGGGTATTGGCTGGCGGCGGTACGATTTACGGCTGGGAATTTCCGGGAGCTCGGCTTGATTGCGGCAATTTGAATGGTTTTCGGAAAGCGGAAAGATTTTTGAAGAAATAAAGTCCACGAAACGCCGTACTTCTGTTAAATATATTTTGAGGAAGCTCTCGGAGGCGTGAAAAGCTAGGCATCTTTCCTTAAAAGGAAAGATTTTTTGCGCCGAGAGGCAGCGGGCGCGAGCCGCTGGAGCGAGCGAACCGCGGTTCCGAAGGGTATATTTAACGGAAGCGAAAGTGCCACCGACATACCTCTTTAATTTGACTTAATCCGGCAATCCATTGTACCCTAATGCCATCAAAAAATGGCAGAAAATTTTGCCGAATTCTACGGGAAAAAGGCATTTGAGATAAGCTATGCTCTTTTGCGGGTTGCCGGATCTTCAAAAAATGCCGCATTTTCAAAGCACCTCGAGAATGAGGCGTTTAATTTTCTTTGGGCAAGCGCGACGGGAAGTTATCCACAGGCAATCCTCACGGCTTCTCTTCTTGAGTATTTTATGCGGTTAGGCAGGGAAGCGTCATATATCGGGAATACAAATGCAGATATTATACTTTCCGAACTCCGAACCTTCAAAGCGGCAATGAAGGATATAGGGAATCCGGCAACGTTGCCGGATTCGGAAGTTGATTTGACTGGGATATTTTCTAAAGGAGGCGATGGAACTGATGAAATCATTGAAATTCAGAATAAGCGCATTGATGAAGTCATTCACGAAGATAAGCCGGACGAAAGTATTGAGATTCAGGGTGAAATTAATCCGGCAAACGTTGCCGGATTAGGAGAGTGGAATGCCACAACCGCGGAGAAAATAATGGCAAATCGGCAATCGGCAATCCTTGAAAGAATCCGGCAAAGCGGCAATTGCAAGTTGAAGGAAATTCAGGAGTCATTGCCGGGTATAAGCGAGCGGACGATTCGATACGATCTCCAGCGGCTTGCCGAATTGGGGCTTGTCGAGCGGATCGGTTCCGGCGGCCCCGGGACGTCCTACAAGGTAAAGGAAAAGGGGGAGGCGGAGTGGGTGTAACTCTATAGCGGCAGTTTCGTTGTAATTAGCACTTGAGCCGCAGTATGTGGTTTTGATTTCGTAGCGTGGCTCTGATAGTATGGGGAACAGTGAGTAGAAAGTAGAAAGTAGAAAGTAGCGAGTAGGAGGTAGAAATAGTAGGTAGTAAGTTCAGTGTCTCCCTTCGGGAGACAAGTGAGGCTGGACTTCATTCCGCTTTGCGGAATATACAATGACGGTAACGATAACTGTGGCTGTTCGGCCATGGTTATGGTCATAGTCATGGTATGAGAACAGCCTCGCCCAAAGAGCGAGTTTTTTCTTTTATAAACATAAACAGATATTACGGCGATTGCTTTTATTCCGCCGCCTGCTAACCTCCCGCCTACCTCACAAGGTGGCGAGGCTCGCCCGAGAGGGCGGCACTGGTGGGCGGACGGTCGAAAATAAAGCGATTGCTTTCCGGAAATAAGGTGCAAAAGGTCGGCGATCTTATAAAAAATAAGGTCGATACAAATAGAAAAAAATTCACCCTCCCAAATTTTTGGACTTATGCCTTACCACTATGTGTACGTGTTGCGCAGTGGTGAGGATGGAACAAATTACGTTGGGTGTACAAATAACCTGAAGCGGCGGCTCGGCGAACATAGTTCCGGGAAGTCGTTTTCTACCAGAAACAAAAGACCACTGCAACTTATCTATTCGGAAATCTACCTCAATCAGCAAGATGCGTTTACGAGGGAAAAATTTCTGAAGTCAGGGTGGGGTAAAAATTATATACGAAGGATCTTACAAAACTGGTTTAGGTCCAAAAATTTGGGAGGGTAAAAAATAACAAAAAAATAAATGAGTAAAAAGTTTCTTTCTATAGCGCTTTCGGTGATGACCATCGGAGCGTTTATGGGTCCTGTTGCATACG
>CAYTEE010000087.1:0-3079 GCA_964436785.1 uncultured Candidatus Saccharibacteria bacterium | reverse complement strand
TATTCCTCGGACGAAAGATGGAATTGATTTTCGCAGGCAAGAGGACTGCGAAAAGTATTTTGCAAAAACAAAGCCGGATGTCGTAATACATTGTGCGGCGAACCAAGGGGGGATCGGCTACCACTCCGGAAGACAGGCGGATCTTATGATGGATAATATCCGAATGGGTTTTTTTCTTATGGAGGCCGCAAGGGCAGCAGGGGTTTCTAAGTTCGTGAATATCGTTGCGGGGTGCTCTTACCCCGGATACCTCGAGAAGGACGAACTTCAGGAAGAAAACTATTGGGACGGGCCGCTCCATGAGTCAATCTTCAGCTATGGATTTTCGCGGAAGGCGAGCGTGGTTTACAGCCTCGCACTCAAAAAGCAGTTCGGTTTCAATTCCATTAACCTCCTACTTGCTAACATGTTCGGTCCTGGTGAGCACTTTAATCCAGGGCAGAGCAAGGCACTTGCCGGCCTCATTAGAAAATTCTATGAAGCAAAACGAGACAACGCTCCGTCGGTCGTGGTATGGGGTACCGGAAAACCGGTGCGCGATTGGTTGTATGTCAAAGATGGCGCCGAGGGGATTCTGCGCGCGACGGAGGTGTATGATGACGTGGAGCCATTAAACATTGCAAGTGGCATAGGAATCTCGGTTTCTGATCTTGCTCATATGATCAAAGATGCCGTGGGATATAACGGAGAGATCGTATACGATACTTCGCGTCCCGATGGGGCTTTGAAAAAAACATTCAGTATTCACCACATGAAAGATAAGCTCAATTGGATTCCCACATCTCCGCTCAAAGAAGCAATTCGGGAAACAGTGGAGTGGTTTCGCGCGAACTATTCCCATGCGGTCTCCCACTAATAAATTAAAAATAGGCGTCCTTGGGGGAAAAGGGCTTTTAGGTTCGGCGCTTGTTTTGGAGCTTGGAAACGATTTTGAAACAGTAGCTATCGATCGTGAAAATTACAAGGATCATCTTGGGGCTTCTTTTGACGTTTTAATTAACGCCAACGGGAACAGTAAGAGATTTTGGGCGAACGAGCATATTGTAGAAGATTTTGAAGCATCAACCGCTTCGGTGTATCGGAGTTTGTTTGATTTCAATTTTCGAAAATACATCTATATATCTTCGAGCGATGTGTATGAAGACCACTCGAGTCCAACCACTACGAAAGAAGAAACGGTTATAAATTGCAGAAATCTTTCTCCGTATGGTTTTCATAAATATCTAAGCGAGCAAATTGTTGCGAAAAACGCCCCAGATCATATCATTCTGCGCTGCTCGATGATGATCGGACAAAATATCACAAAGGGGCCGTTTTTTGACGCATTGCACGGCAAGCCTCTTTTTATCACCCCTGGATCGCGGCTTCAGCTCATCACGGTTCACGAAGTGGCGCGCATTGTCCGGGCGGTTATTGGCGGTTCGGTTTCGAACGAAGTTTTTAATGTCGGGGGGACGGGCACCTTTCTTTTTGAGAGGATCGGGGCATATGTTCCCGGATCCCTCAGTGTTGGCCCGGAAGCCCTGGAACAGCGTTATGAAATGGACGTAAGAAAAATTAGCCGTTTGTTTCCTATTGCCACTTCGGAAGAGTATGCGAATGATTTTCTGGCGCATTACCCACATGATCCAAAAAACTCTTAGGGAATCAAGGCGGTTTCTTGTGGTGGGTGGAATGAGCACCGTGCTTAATTACGGCATATTCTGGCTCTTTCTTGCTCTTGGGACCAACTATGTGATCGCGGCAGTGGCGGGGTATCTTGTTGGCCTTTTTTTTGGATACTACCTGAATCGGTCATGGACGTTCACGTCTGTTGCGGAAAGGAAAACAGATGAATTTGCCCTGTATGTTTTTCTGTATCTTGTGTCGCTCGCGGCGAGTATTTCTTTTCTTGGCATATTGGTGGGTAAATTTTTTATGCATCCTCTCGTGGCGAACGTTTTTGCGATCGGCCTTTCAACGGTAACGAACTTTCTCGGTTCGAAGTTCTTGGTGTTCCATGCGGGCGCCCTTGGATATTTAAAGCGCATACGCGGATACCTTACCGTATCGTTCTGGGCGATCCTCGGCGTCAAGGTGGCGAGCAGTTTTCTTTTTGGGTCACCATTCATGACCCAGGGGTTCATCCCGTTCGTTAGCTACTTCGCTCATACGCTTGGAAATCCCTACGATTATTTTGCGGCTATTGGGGCGCAGGTTTTTCCGTATCCCGCGGGTATGCTTTTTATTTTTAGTATCCCGTTTATTATTGCGGAAAACATACTTCCCGCCCAAATTTTTCTTAATATTCATACCCAGCTTTTTCTCATGCGCCTGCCCATTATCGCGCTTGATGTGCTTCTCTATATTATTCTCTGCATGTTCCTTCCCACCAAGGAACGGAAGGTGCGCTTGCTTTATTTCGCTTCCCCAATTCTTTTCTATATCAACTATTTTCACGGCCAGCTGGATATTGTTCCGATGTTTTTCCTCTTTCTTTCCCTCGCCCTGCTTTTTAAGAAAAAAACACTGCCGGCATTCGCTGTTTTGGGATTGGGAATCGCGATGAAAACGCATATTGCGGTGGCTATCCCATTCTATTGTATCTATCTCTATCGCAACAAAGAGAGCCCCGTTGCTATCTTGAAAATGTTTTTGGTGTCTTTTGGTGTCTTTTGGGCGGTGAACCCATTTCTCTTTTCCCAGGGATTTATTTACTCTGTTCTCAATAATCCGGAGCAACAGCGGCTATTCTCGCTTTTCATCCCGTTTGGGTTCGATGACTTAAGGTTTTTCCTTGCGCCGGCGGCATTGATCGCCATTTTGTATCACTTCTCTTCTTACAAAAAACTGAATCACGATTCTCTTCTGCTTGTTTTGGGGCTTGCCTATGCAGTGCTTATTTCGCTCGTGCCACCGATGCCCGGCTGGTTTTATTGGTCGGTGCCGTTCTTGATATTGTTTTTTGTTAAATTTAAGGGAGCTCCCGTGTGGAATTTATGGGTGATGAACGGTCTCTATGTCCTGTATTTCTTGTTCTCGAGCGATTCGGATGTTATTCAAAGCCTTTTGCCGTTTCGGGGGCCCTTCCGTGGTGGAC
>CAYTEE010000086.1:0-3094 GCA_964436785.1 uncultured Candidatus Saccharibacteria bacterium | reverse complement strand
AGGGCGGCATCTGCCGCTCTGTTTTGTTTGCGCTCTCTTCTTCCGCTTGTGTTGAAACTGACCGAATTTCCGAAACGTAGAAAAAACTCCCGACATGGGAGTTTTTTCCTGCCCGCAAACGCTAAAACATTAGCTTTTTCTCATTATTCCAATACCATTATAGCGGGTTTGTTAAACGGGCTAAACGGTCTATGTATTTTTTCCCACAGGATTCTTTCAACTCGGCTAAAACCATTTGCACTGACTTATAGGGGCTCACTGGCAAAGAATCAATATATTTATACTTTTTATACTTCGATTGCCACAAAGTACCAAGCAATCCATTTAGGCTTACAAAGAGAGAATATAAAATCGTATCTGCTTGTTCTGGCATCAACTTGCCGAAATAGCCTGGTTTGTGATCAGGAAAACGGAGATGAACAGTGAGCGGACCAATTTCGTTAGAAAGCATCCTCACAGATGCATAGCGAATAACACCGCTGGAATGCTGCAGCAATTGAAAAAGCCAGGGGAAAAGAAAATCAGGATTCTCTTCTTTGTTGTGTAAATAGTAAATGACCGAAGTTGCGGCAACAAAGTTTTCTTGTTTCCATTCTTCAAAAATTTTGGCGTACTCGATAGACGCGTTGTTTATGAGGTTTTTGATATCTTCAAGGTCATTCCGGCCGCTCTGCGAACTGTATAATAATTTTCTTACTCTGCGGGCAGCTAAGCGGCTATCGCTCTTGTTGCCACGCAAAATTGTATCAAAACATTCCTTGACGGTATTCATGGCAGCTATTTTTTATTTTCCCTTTGAACCATTCTAATTTTTGCCCGCCCGGCAAGAACGCGGAGTTGGGTTTTTGTCGCTGTGATTTTTCAATCATTCCAAAGTTCTAATTTGGCAAGACGCGACTTAATTGCTCCTCTTGTTCTATTGAATGTTTTTGTAAGATCGGCAACGGACGAGCCCTTCAAAAAGAGCTGCCGCAATTCTTCATCTTGTGTTTTGTCCCACGGTAAATAGGCATTCAGATGTTTCTCTCTTATTTTTACAAAATCGGCTGGCGCAGGAATTTCCTGCGCAAATTTTTTATCAAACATGAGTCGAGCTATTCGAAATTTTTCATATGAATACATGCCGCCGAGTCTTTCAAATACGGGCGTTAGTTTATCGGTCCTCAGCGCGCGGAACGCGTCGTGAATTTTGGTGATTTCCTGCTCGAAACCGCGCGCGAGATGTGCAATATCCTGTGCCGATAGTTTATCGAGCGCATGGAGAGATTCCAAATGCTCTAAAATTGTTTCCTTGGTCCGGCTACGAATTCTCGCAACATCAGCAATCGTCTTTCCCGATCGAATAAGGGCAAGTGTGCGTTCCCAGCGCCGTTCGCCCCGAGTATTTTCACTATTGCGAGCCGCTCGCCTTGCCGAAGCCATCAGCGAAGCGCAGGTCGGTGGAACACGAAACGTTTTCGGAATATCACCTCGGCTTTCTGAAATAATTTTTCCTCCACATGAGCGAATGAACTGCTCGCGCATCGCAACAACTTCATCTTCGGCCATTCTGCTGAATATATGTATTGTCTGCTCCGACTGCGCGCGAAACCTTGCATCATGAGCTAATACGTCTGGGTGTACTTGAAATGCGCGCTCGTTCCAGCCGAGAAGATACAGGCCAGAAAGCCGCCGAACGCGCGAAAGCGCGACATAACCTTGTCCAAATTCAAAAACATCGCTTAAATCCATCACCGCCTCATCTAGGCTCATGCCTTGACTCTTATGTACTGTGATTGCCCAAGCAAGACGAAGTGGTAATTGCGTGATTCGCGCACGAATTTTCCCATTCTCTTCCACTGTCCAGTTCATTGGTTCAACCTCAATCTTTCTTCCATTTCGCGTTTTTGTGATTGGATATCTATTGTTCTTATCAAAATCTTCGATGGTGCCAAGCGTGCCATTTACGAATCCCTCTTTCGGATTATTTTTCGTAAACATCACCGTTGCTCCAATTTTAAGACAGAGCGTCTCTGGTGAAAGACACCCCTTTTGAAGTGTAGAGGTGAGAGCATTCGGACCTTGTGAAGACATAGTGAACACCTGCGGCTCGCCAGGAAGTTTGGCGAGTATTTCGTCATTAACGCGATCCACATCGGCATTATGCGAAAAGAGCTTTGGTGTACCACTTGGTGCAGTATGATATCCAATTTTTCTTGTTTCAATCTGGCATAAATGATCGTTTCCAAAAATATTGCTTCGGATTGCCGAGAGTAAGGCAAGAAAATCTTTATCGTCCTGTCGGTATTGTTCGGTGAGATAGCAGACGATTGGGTTTGCTCGCTCCCATGCGGGAGAATCATAGGCGAAGCGGCACAAGGACTCCTTAGTGAGCGTAGCTGGCGTTTTGCTTCCCGTTTCTATTTTCATAACTGGCGGCAACTGGAAAAAATCGCCGACCAAGACGATTTGGATGCCGCCAAATGGCTCTTGCCTTTGTTTAATTTCGCGGCAAACAGCATCAATAATAGAAAAAGTATCCGGGGGAAGCATGGATACTTCATCTATAATGAGAACTTTTGTGCGCCGGACACGTTTTACGATATACTTGCTTGACGCGATTTTATTAAGACCGTATTTATCCAGGCTCGTTTTAATTCCTATGCCGCTCCATGAGTGAATTGTCATTCCGCCTATATGTGTTGCGGCAATACCGGTTGAGGCCGTGATCGCCGGCTCAATGCCTCTCGCGCGCAAGTACGCCACATATTCATTGATTGTATGCGTCTTGCCAGATCCCGGTTCACCGGTCAAAAAAATGTTCGCGCCGGTTTTCAATATTGATAGCGCTTGAGATTGAGTCATGTAAACTTTATATTACTTTTTTTCTAATTTTTTTCAATAACTCCGCGTTCTTGGCGAGCTTGAAAGCCCCGCCCCGCAGGCGCGGGGCGGAATAGCCACTCTTAAAAAACGAAAATCCGACTTTTTCTGAAAATCGGAAGTTCGTATCTAGTTTCTTGGCTCCCTCTGTACGACGAAATCCGAACCCATTTTCGGGAAACCCCGGGACAAAATCGTTTGCATTAAGCGTTAAGGGGCTATGCTATTCTTG
>CAYTEE010000085.1:0-3096 GCA_964436785.1 uncultured Candidatus Saccharibacteria bacterium | reverse complement strand
GATGACTACCTATAAAACCTGCCCCGCCCGTTACTAATACTTTCATCTGCTTCATTTTATTCTGTTTTGCAAGTATCGTCGACCAAAACCGCTCTTAAAGTATTTTTCTCTTGCAATGGCTTTTTCTTTATTTACACAAGCCTCATAGTAGACAAGCTCAATGGGTCGCCGCCATTTCGTAGATGATACTTTTCCTTCAGTATGTTCCGTTGTCCGTTCTTCCAAATTGTCCGTCCAGCCAATATATAAATTCCCGTCCTTTATACTTCGTAAAACATACGTGTAATACATGCGAACCGACCCGCCCGCCATCGCAAGCCTGAGCTTGCTCAGGCGTTGCGGGCGGGTAAATCCAGCTCCTCCCGTCGCAACAGTTTTCATACTATGGCGAGAATTCCAAAATAAGAGGAAGGTGATCCGAAACAAAAATATCCGGAACCGCGAAACTGCGGACAGTTACTCCCGGCGAAACAAAGCAGTAATCGGCGAAGGGCTGGGGAACGGAATACCGCGCCGTATGCGCACTGGGGCGCGTCGCGCGGATATGGAAATCCTTGATCAAATTCCGCAGGCCGCTCTGCTCGAGCATAAGGACGCTTTCGGTATCCGGCATGAGATTGAAATCCCCGCAGAGAATTTTCTCCCCCGCTTCTTCTCCAAAGAACGAAATGATATTGCGCGATTGCTCCAGGCGCTCGGTGGTGTCCAATTTCGACCCCGGCATTGAAATGCCGTGGATGTGTGCAATAGCGAGTGATTTTTCCCCGTGGCGAATGCGCACGTACTGAAGCGCGGATGGTACATCAAGTACCCCGTCGTTCAACAAGGGTTCGTTGTACCCCCCATATACAAAGAGAGTGCCCTCCCCCGAAACCGGAAGTGAGCGCCGCACGAACATCATCTCTCCGTGGATAACCGAAGGAACAACCGCCCACTGCAGATCGCGATCCTCCAAGATCGGCTCAAAATAACTGGTAAAATCCGGAAGCACCCGCACGAGGTCAGCGGCAATATTCATACGTGCGCCATTGCTTGTCTCTGGCCCCGCGTTGCTTCGGAACACCTCCTGAAAACAAAAAATGTCGGTGCTCGGGGCCTCGGACTTGATAAACGCCATAAGCGGCTCGAATTCCGTGCCGCCCCAGATGTTTAATGAGATTAGTTTCATTATCAAAATTATAGTACCAGACATTTGTCTTGGGCAGCAAATGAAAAGAGAGGTTCTCAGGCATTGACATTCTATAAAAAACAATTATAATCAAAACCAGTTCTACGGCGCACCAGAATATTTAGCACCATCCTCCCCTGCTATCTAAGGAGAAAAGCTGTGCTTAAAATCGAAGCGTTCGGCGGCGACACACAGTACGACGTAATGCGTAGGGCAGCTGTAATGGCCCTTCGCAAGAATAAAGTCGTCGAATACCCTATAGTGAACACGGTTGGCACCGACACATTCACGCCGCAACAGGCACGGAAGTGGATGAACAGCAACCGCTGGGTCGAATATCTCAGGGCGATGGAGAAGCACCCCTACTGGAATCCCCGCCCGACAGGTAAGGAGCTCAAGCGCCTCGTCCCCAACTCGGCATGGAAGAGCCACATCCGAAGACTGAAGGAGAATTTCCAAGAAGCACGCCTCATGCTCAAGAGAGCAGAGAAACTGAGGGCACAGGCTCTCAAGTCCTGAATCCGCCGACGCATTCATCACGCACGCCGCCCAAATCACCAGGGCGGCTTGTCATTTTGCACCATTTCCCCTGCCCACAATAGCCCAAAGCGTTTCGCGCGAAAACGGCCAATATGAAAACACCACCTCGTGGGAACCGCTATCAAGGCGAACACCTCGGAACGTGATATGCACCGTTTCTATCTCGCGCTCTTTGCCGTCCACAAACACGCGCCATCCCGGGTAATTTGTTTCTGCCAAGACCAGCATGCCTTCTTCCTTTGCGCTCGTTCTAATCGTTACGCGATTCGGTTCCCGGCCCGTGATGGCCGCGTCGGTAAGAATCCTGCCACCATCCGTCTCGATTCGCGTGAGTGGCAGCGCATCTTTGTTCTCGTAAATCTTCACATCATTATCGTAGATCAGCTTATAAGGAACGTTCTCGGGCAAAGGTTTTTCCGAAACGATATATTTGACGCTCGCCGCGCTAAAGAGCGGCGGATAGGCGGAATTATCGATAAGTTCCGCTTCACCGAACTTATACATTTCATACTCTTGCTTAAGAAAGCCACCTTCAAAAAGGGGTTTAAGACTTTTTATATACGACTCGAGTAATACGCCCTCAAAAGTTCCTATGCTTTTCAATCCATATCCTGTTGCCACGTGCGACATTAAAACCCTGTCCACCGGTAAAATTCTGTAGGAATCAGCATCGGGACGCGATCGTAAATACAAAACGAAAGGAGGTTCTTTGTACGGATCCTGAAAATTCGAGGTATCGCGCCATTTCGGCATATAGAGCACAAGCTCTGAAACGAGGAAAAGAAACATGAGATTAAACATTTTTTTCTTCCATAGAAAAAAGAAGAGGAGAAAAAAGAATGCAGTGACTCCGAATACGAGCGCCGCATATGCATATGGATAATGTATAAGCCAGCGAACAACGATCTGGAGCATTTCGGGAAATCTGCCAATAAAACGGTCTGCTTTCGCGAGGTCGGTTTCATTAAACACGAGCCGGTAGGAGCCGCGAAACCCCGAAGAAAACGCCATCAAACCGGCGAAGGGAGCCATTAGAAAAACGAGAATTGTCCAAAATTTTTTCGGCGAAATATTTTGATTTTTTATATTTTGGAACCCCAGCGCCGCAAGGATCGCAAGCGCAAAATGAAAAATGCCCACGTATCGGAAAACGTTCACTTCCGCGAGTACCGGCAACCGCTCGAGCCAGCTGATTGGCGGGACGGCAAGCCACATCAAAATAAAAAAGAGAATGACGCCTCCAAAAAATATAAGAAAAGGAATATGCTCTATTTTGTTTTTGAAACTAAACGCAGCGATCGTAAGCAGCAGAACAAATGTCCCAATATAAGTCACTATGATGCTGTCCTCACCCATGGTAGACGTACCGACGCGAGACGCGTCTACAA
>CAYTEE010000084.1:2273-3099 GCA_964436785.1 uncultured Candidatus Saccharibacteria bacterium | reverse complement strand
ATGTACGAAATAATCGAAAAACTGAAAAAGGAGATAGAGGGGTTCGAAGAAAAGGAAAAAGGCGCCTGGGAAAAGGTGGGACGCGTAGTTGAGGTCGGCGACGGCATCGTAAAGATCGCGGGGCTCAAGGATACCTTAAGCCAGGAGGTTCTCTCTATCGAAACCGACCGCGGGAACGTGGCCGCCTTGGCGTTGAACCTCGACGAAGATGCGATAGGTGCACTGCTCCTTGAAGAAGGAGGCGCGATAAAAAGCGGCGCCACAGTAAAGGGCACGGGGCAAGTGCTCTCCATCGACGTGGGCCCTGAAATTTTGGGGCGCGTTATCGACCCCCTGGGAAATCCCTTGGACGGCCAAGGCGAACTTTATAAAACGAAGGCGAAAGTACAGCGTTGCTTTTTAGAAAATAAAGCCCCGTCGGTTTTGGATCGCGAACCGGTGAAGAAGCCGGTGCATACGGGAGTAAAAGCAGTTGACTCCATGATCCCAATCGGGCGCGGCCAGCGGGAACTCATTATCGGCGACCGGCAAACCGGAAAAACTGCGCTCGCGCTGGACACCATCATTAATCAGCTCCAAGACAGCGCGAAGCCGCCCGTATGCATCTATGTGGCGATCGGACAAAAAGATTCAAAAACCGCAAAGATCATCGAGACCCTGAAGCAGTTCGGCGCGTTCAAATATACCGTCGTGGTATCCGCCTCCGCATCGAGTCCCGCCGCGCTTTGGTACCTGGCTCCGTTTACCGGCTGCGCCGTCGGAGAATATTTCCGCGACCGCGGCGAGGACGCGATCATAATTTATGACGACCTTTCCAAACACGCGT
>CAYTEE010000084.1:0-2263 GCA_964436785.1 uncultured Candidatus Saccharibacteria bacterium | reverse complement strand
CCGCCCGCCGGGACGCGAAGCGTATCCGGGCGACATTTTCTACCTCCATTCCCGCCTCTTGGAACGCGCGGCAAAGCTTTCCAAAGAAAAAGGCGGCGGGTCACTGACCGCTCTCCCCATTATCGAAACACAACTGGGAGATGTAACCGCCTATATTCCCACGAACGTGATCTCTATCACCGACGGACAGATCTATCTCGAGTCCGACCTCTTCTACCAGGGCGTCCGCCCCGCGATCAACGTCGGGCTCTCCGTCTCTCGCGTGGGCTCCTCGGCGCAGACCAAGGCGATGAAAAAAGTTGCGGGGAAACTCCGCCTCGCACTCGCGCAATTCCGCGAACTCCAGGCGTTCGTGCAATTCGCCTCGGATGTGGATGAGGCAACCAAGAAAAAGATCAGCCACGGGCAGGTCGTAACGGAGATCCTTAAACAATCGGATCTCGCCCCCATCACATTCGAAAGACAGGTAGTCCTCTTCTACGCGGCGCTAAATCATTACTTCGACCACATCCCCGCCGCCGAAGTCCAAGCGACCGCAACGCGCTTTTTGGAATATATGGAAAACTTCCAAAAAGACACGATCCTCGCACCCGTAAAAAATACCGGCGATTTGGACCAAGCGACGGAAGAAAAGCTCAAGGCCGCGATCGAACACTTCCTTGAAAGTTCAAATATCAAAGATCAAATATAAAAATGACAGAGCAAACTGCAAAATTAAAAAGTTGTAGAATCAAATCCGGAGGATACCTTAATTTTGATTTTTGCTTTTTAAACTTTGATCTTGAACAATAGCGAACATGGAATCCCTTCAAAACATCAAACGGCGCATTAAAAGCGTCCATAACGTCAACCAGATCACGAAAGCGATGGAACTTGTCGCGGCAACAAAGATGCGCAAGAGCCAGGAGATCGCGATCGCCTCCCGTCCCTACGCCTTCGCCGCGCTCGATCTCCTCGCAAAACTCTCGAACGTAGAAGCCCTTTCTCTCTCCCCTCTTCTTGAAACCAGAAAAGTCAATAGAACAGCCCTTGTTCTTGTAACCTCGGACAAGGGGCTTGCGGGGTCGTTCAACGGCGCGGTGATCCGGGAATTCGAAAAATATATGGCGCGGATTAACGCGGATCAAGCATCAGCGCGGATCAGCGCCGATAATCAGCGTGAATCAGCGAGATATTCATTCATTGCTGTTGGGCAGAAAGCGAACGCGCATCTCCAGAAACGGACAGGCGGCGTGAGGGAAAAATTCGTCCGCGTGGGCGACTATACGACGGTTTCACAAGTTTCCCCGATAGCAAATCTTTTAACACAGGGTTTTATAAAAAAAGAGTGGGATGAAGTGATCGTCTTCTCGACTCATTTCAAAACGGCGCTTCGCCAAGTAGTCCTTACGCGGAAAATTCTTCCGGTAGACGTCCCAAGCCTCAAGGCGACCGCCGAAGAGATGGTGCCGGAAACGGGACGGTTCGCGGAGCTCATCAAGGGAAAAACCATATCGTTTTTTAACGGGAAAGATGCCATCACTTCCGAATATCTTATCGAGCCGTCGCCGGAAATAATTTTAAAAGAGCTTATCCCCCACCTCGTGATGATGCAGATCTATCACCTCGTTCTCGAAGCGAACGCATCCGAGCACGCCGCCCGCCGCGTCGCGATGAAAAGCGCCTCCGACAACGCAAGCGAGCTCGCGGAGAGCTTAACGGTCGTCTATAACAAATCACGCCAGGCCTCTATCACGCGGGAATTGATCGAGATCACCGCGGGGGCGGAAGCGTTGGAATCATAATAGTTCAAAAATCAAAGATCAAAATGCAAAATGACAATTCAAATTTTAAAATTTTTAACTGTCACTTTGATATTTGCCTGCCCGTTCGAAGCCCATGGGCGTAGGCGGGATATTTAAATTTTGATATGTGTCGAAATAAAAATGATAAACCTAATAAAAAAATAAATGAAGCACGGCAAAATAGTTAAGATAACGGGGCCGGTTATTGACGTCGAATTCCCGGAAGGAGAAAAGCTCCCGGCGCTTTTGAATGCCCTTACGGTAAAACATCCCGACGGGAAAACCATCGTTTTCGAAACGGTAAAGCATCTCGAACCGACGCGCGTGCGCGCGCTCGCGCTCGAATCCACCGACGGGCTTGCCCGCGGGCTCGAAGTTCACGACACCGGGAAAATGATAGAAGTCCCCGTAGGACAGGAAGTGCTGGGAAATATCTTTAATCTTTTGGGTGAACGCCTGAACGTCCCCGAAAAAGGGGC
>CAYTEE010000083.1:0-3235 GCA_964436785.1 uncultured Candidatus Saccharibacteria bacterium | reverse complement strand
TTCGGAAATCCCGGCGCAGCCTTGGCAACCGTTCTCGCTCAATCGATCATGTTTTTCGGCCCCCTCCGCGAGCTCATGAAAGTAGAACACCTTGAGTTGTTAAAACCGCTCTGGCGGATACTCATGAGCGTTGCGATCATGGCGGGAATTATCATCCTATTAAAAACCGCGGCATTGCCCTCTATCCTGATCTTCCTCGCGGCTTCTGCCGCATACATCGCGGCACTCGGCATATCAAAAGAACCGATACTCCAGGAGATCATTACGCCGCTCAGGAAACTGTCCTCGCGCACAAGAAAATAGGGACAGATTCGTTGAACACCGCCATCTCCCGTGGTATCCTTTAATCTATCGCCATGATCACATATCTCCTCCTTGTGCTTGCCGCCATTATAACAGCGAGCGGCCAATTACTGATGAAAAAAGGTTCCCAGCTTCTGCAGGGCACATTAGTGGCACCGGGACAGCACCAGTTCGCCCAGGATATAATCAAAAAAATATTTGCGATCGTACTTGAGCCTCATGTGCTTATTGCCTTCTCTCTGTATTTTCTCGGTTCGATCTTATGGCTCAAAATTTTGACGCGGGGAGATTTGGGGCGGTTGTATCCCGTGCTCATCGGCATGACTATCATCTTCACCAGCGCCGCATCGGCGGTACTATTCAGAGAAACATTCACATTTACAAAAACGGCGGGCATCATTTTTATCCTATTGGGCGTTACGATGCTAATGAATTTTGGCTTTCGCCAAAACTAGCTTGTTCCGAGAAAAGTAAACGCGCCACACGAGCCTGCCGATAGTGCCGAGAACCAGCATAAGATTTTTCACGCTAAGCGCCTTTGAAACTCCCCCTAGTCTCGGCTGCAATTCAACGGGAACCTCTTTGTACGACGCCCCTCCTTTCACCAACTGGATCAGAATCTCCGAGATGAAGGCAAAACCCGGCGTCCACGGCGGGAGCTGAAGAAGAAAATTACGACGGATCAAAAATGTTCCATTCCAATACCGCATCTTAAGCCAAAACAATGTGTTAAAAAATAGCACATACCCGGACGAGATAAATCTTCTCCGCAGGGAGCGCATCTCCGGATTCACGGGATAGGAAAGAATAACATCCGCCTGCCCGATCTTTCCGATAATATTCTCGAGCGCTTGCCGTGATGTTTCGTTATCGCCGGCTACCATCATCACAAATTCCCCCCGCGATTCCTCAACTCCACGACGGAATGCAAGACCAATATTTTTCGGCCGCTCATGGTGGAACACTCTTACGCGCCGATCCGTCTTCGCAATATTCTCCATAAGGGCACCGGTACGATCCGTGCTCCCGTCGTCCACAAGAAGAAATTCACTGGATACTCCTAACCGATCTACCACTTCCCGCGTTATCTGAAACGTCGCCACGATAGCGGCTTCTTCATTAAGCGCAGGAACAATAATGGAAAGGCGCGGTTGTCGCCCGTTCATATCGGCAAAGAACCATGCCATTTCAGAAGGTCCCGAAAAACCTCATTGTGATTGAATGCCAAATCCATGTTCAAAATATCCTTAATCGGAAAATATTCTATCTTTTGTCCTTCGGTAAGATTTATCTTCTCTACGGGAACATCGATCAACGCGTAAAATACGAAATTATGGTTGTACCATACTGAACCCAGCTCTTTGGAATTCCACTGATAATCACGAAAATATCGGACGCCCAGAAGCTCAATGCCGAGCTCTTCCCTCGCTTCGCGGAGAACGGTGTACTCGGGATTCTCGGGCGATTCGAGCTTGCCCGAAATTACGGTCCATTTGTTCGGCTCTCGCAGAACGTCGACGGTTCGGAGCTGCAGCAAAAAATCACCTTTTAGATTCTGAAGGTATACCGATGCTCCGCAGGCTAATCGCGGCTCTTTTTTGAAAAAATCTTCGCTACGATAGAAAACCATAAGAATTATTATAACGCAGAAAATAAATTAATCATAAGCAACACATGACAAAACACAAAAAAGGCCCCCGAAAAAATGTTCTCTTCGGGGGCGAGATGTATCTCTATCACACGGACGGTGGCCCTCCCAGAAAGCTCCCTGGGCGGCTGCCGCGGAGAACAGGCTGGTGGTGTTTCCTGCGAAAGCGTTTCCACACGTCGAGCTTCCATGTTTCCAGGAAAAACTTCCACTTCTCCCGGGCACTCAAATGCATCGGGTAGACCCGCTTTTCATGCATGACGATCTTGGTTGCGGTGTAGAGCCACTGGAAAAATGCGGTGGCTCTTCGAGACCTTATCCTGGAAAGATGGGGAAGCGCGAAGCGGGCGAACGGTCGTCCAAACCAGCGCACGAAGCGATTCTGGCTGCCCGTCATCAAAATCATCGCCGTACCGAGAAGCGCCATGTTTTCCTGAGCGGTCTTCTCATCCTCGGTGAAGCAGGTGAGCGGCGAACGGGCTTGGTAGCTTGCGTGAAGCTTGTCGTAATCACCGTCGAACCATCCTCGTGGAATAAGGTATTTCTCGGTAACGTCGGTCCAGGGATACGGGAAGAGAATACCGAATTCCCCGAAATTTACTCCAAGACCGATGCTATAGAGAACTGATTCGAAGTCGTACTCGAGCTGCGTCTCGTGAAGTCCGACGCTCCTTAAGTAATCAACAACGAAACGGCGCCAGGCCGAAAGGTCCCCCTCGAACTGACGGCGTGCTTCGTCTAGGGCGTCGGATAGCTTTACCTTAGCCCCGGTATCTTTGAGGTAGTTCGCAACAAACCGGCGCAAGGCCACAGGATCGCCATCAAACTTCAGGCGAGCCGACTCAAGCGCCTTGCCAAGATCGATGTACACTCTGCGCGCCGGGCGGTTGAGCTTGGAATCATTGACAATACCCTCAACACGCGCGTCGAAGTTCGGATCCCCGACTTTCGGAATCTTCGGACCCGGAATGCCGAGAATAGTATTGCTGAACGTGCGGATGCCAAGCTTGTGAGCCTCACCGAACGCCTGCTCGATCTCTTCATGCGCCATGTCGCGGGCGATCACATGATCCCGAATGAACGCGTTGCCCGACTCGATGGACATGGTGAGCGAAAAAACGCCGGCCCTCTTCAAGAGCGGCAGAGCCCACGGGCTCTGGACGACAAGATCGCAGCGCACAAGGCAGTGGAACGGAAGCCCAACCAGTTTGGGATATACCTCCGCGAACTCCTCGAGCCATTCACGATCGGGCGGGAACACGGGAAACACGTCGTCGTAATGCT
>CAYTEE010000082.1:1229-3265 GCA_964436785.1 uncultured Candidatus Saccharibacteria bacterium | reverse complement strand
TCGAAGAAGCATCCGCTGGCTCTCGTCAGAATGCTTGCGCGCAACGTCTTATTTTATGTCAGCCGTCCATTTTCTGCGCTCCAGGACGGATCTTTGCTTTCGTTCGTCACTACGTATTTTCCCGGGCAAGGGTTTTTGTACCGCATATTTGCGGGGCCAGCGAATGACCCGGACGTTTTCATCCCTCGTGCCATTATGTTAGTTCAGTTATTGTTTCACGCCAGCGTATTGATGCTGTATTTGATCGGCTTAAAAATAGGACTGAGACCGGCGCCTGCCGCTCTTGGGTCCTTGCTTATGCTTTTCTCGATCAGTATGTACTCGTTCGGGTATCATTTGGGAAGCGTGATGTGGGGGATTGCCAGCGGCCTTTTGTGGCTTCTTGTGGTTCTTCGTTATCATTCCGCGCCGAACGGAGCCCGGACTATCTCGATCGCGACCGGGATATTGGTTTTTTTTAATTATCTTATCATTTACTACTGGGTTGCGTTTCTTGCCGGTATGATTCTGAGCGTGCGTCGTGAGAATTTTCGCCGCATGTTTTCCTCTTTGGTTGAGATCGCGCGTTCGCAAATCTTCGCGATTTTCCTCATAGGCATATGCGTGTTTTTCTTCTATCCGCCGGGCCAAGGAAATCGCGCTACGAATTTCTTTTCACCCGGAGCTTCAATGTATACTTCGTTCATATCGAACGCCTATTACATTGTATTGAATTTTTTCAGTATATATAACAAGAGCGCCCCGATAGACGCAATACAATTTTCCATAATTGCGTTGTTGCTTTGTGTGGGGATTTTCCATTACTATACGGCACGCGGCGACGAGCGTACGGCTTTCTTCGGGAGATTTCTCTTTGCTTTCGCCGTTTTGCTCGTCGCATCGTTTTTATTCGGAATTTTGGGATTTGCCCCCTCAAGGCACATGCTCTATTTCTCACCAATTCTGTTTCTTGTTGTTGCCGCCGGACTGGAACGCATTTATGCATTCAACGCATCGATCATTGCCTTGTTCATTGTATTGTTTCTCGCCAGCGGCACTGCCGGTGTTCTCGTGCGCCTTAAAGAAGCGGAGGCAAAAATAGCGGGCGATTTTGTGCCCATCTCGCGCGATCCATTGATGATCACTGATTGCTCGTTCGATCTTCGGTATAGGAAATGGCCCGAAGGCATTCAGGCGTCGTGGCTGTCTCCGCCGCAGGATCTTCGGGTTGGATCGCGATATGCGCTTTTGAGCCAGACGTATGATTTAGAAGCGGTAAAAAAACTATACAGAGATGGCGGCTATGCCGTTGACGGGAAAGCCGTGCCGATTCACGAAGAGTCGTCTCGTGTGGGGTTTATCGCGTATGACCCCTGGAATTTTCTTTTTAATCGCACAAACGGCTTCTATTATTATCTATTCGACATAACCGAGGTTCGGCGCCTAGACACCCCATGAACCGAAAAAAGTTGAATGTATAAGAGAATCATTTATCATATCTTTTAATGAACTACGGCATAGAAGAGGTTCAAAAGTGGGCAGCCACGGTAGAGGGGTGGTTTAGCGACAGACAAGGTCGGTTTTTGTATACCAAGGCTCGGCAATGCAGCGGGAAGGGAGTCATTGTCGAGATCGGTTCGTGGAAAGGAAAATCTACCGTCTGGCTCGGATCGGGATCGTTGGCGGGAAATCGGGTTCCTGTCTATGCCGTTGACCCGCATAACTGCTGGTATTCCGAAGATGGAGGATTGGGGCGCGGAAAAGAGTTGACCACGCTTCGGGAATTTGAAGAGAATATGAAAAGGACGGGAGTGAGCGGGGTCGTCCGTCCGATCGTGGCTACTTCCGAAGAAGCTATCAAAAACTGGAAGGATCCCATAGAACTTTTATTGATCGATGGCGACCATTCATATGACGCGGTGAAAAAAGACATCGATCTTTGGCTGCCTTATGTTATTGACGGAGGCATTATAGCCTTTGACGATTCTTTTGACGAAAGCATCAAAAAAGTTTTACACGAAAAAATATATTCGAATCCGTTTCTGATGGATCATGGA
>CAYTEE010000082.1:0-1219 GCA_964436785.1 uncultured Candidatus Saccharibacteria bacterium | reverse complement strand
TTGTCTATGCCACGAAAAGCTCAAAAGCGCTAGGAAGATTAAGCCGGTGGCGAGCATACTATCTGCTGTCGCTTGACGGAATCAGCCGATTCTTGAGGCGTTTTCCTTGGCCATTGAGAAATACACTGCGAAAGATCGGCACGAAAGCGCTTTTTTATTTGAGAGAACTTTAAAAAATAAAGAGCTGTTTCCGTAATGAATTTCTC
Source organism: uncultured Candidatus Saccharibacteria bacterium (assembly GCA_964436785.1). GTDB lineage: Bacteria > Patescibacteriota > Minisyncoccia > UBA6257 > 2-01-FULL-56-20 > CAYTEE01. The sequence goes on along the minus strand of CAYTEE010000082.1, from coordinate 1,013 downwards.
CAGTCGTTGCTCTTTATTTTTTCGTTGGAAGGCGCAAAGTTGCGGCCGCAATAGAGCCGTGCGTTTCGATAATCCAACACCGCAATGCGTAAATTTATAGCCCAATTGAGCGACAATAAGAAGGCTTTTTTTATTTTCCTTTTTCTTCTCGGAGCAGTATTTTCCCGAGTGATCGTCAACCAGCAGACTTTTTTTTCTGATGTTATAGGACTGCCGTTCCGGGGCGGTGCGCATCATTATGATGGCCCAAAGACGTTTTGGGATTTAGACGCAACAAATTACATGCACTTTGAAGTTCCTCAGACTATTTATTGGATGACCGAATTGCAAAAGGGCAATTTTGCTTTTTGGAATCCCTATCAAGGAAATGGCCAGCCGCTTTCGGCAAGCATTACGAGCGGTATTTATAATCCGCTCAAGCTTGCGCTCTTTTTTTTATTCCCCTATATGAAGACATTTGATTTTTATCTTCTTTTAAGATTTTTGATCGCCGGCTTCGGAACATATCTCTTTTTAAAAAATCGGGTTATCCCATCGAAGCTCGTTGCTTGGTGGTATCGCGTATATGTTTTCCGCCTATTTCGTGCTGTGGATCACTCATTGGAGCCTTGGCGCGGACATGATGACGCCCTATCTGCTTTTGGGGGCCGAACGACTACTTAAGGATCCTGTCACAAAAAACGTTTTGTTTTTGGCAATAGCTTGGGCGATCATGGTCTTGAGCCAGAACCCGGAAGCGGTTATTCTCGTTACTATTCTCGCCCTTGCATATTTTGTGTATCGGTATCTTGCCGATAAGGAGGCAATGCGAACTTCCATCTTCGCGTTTATTTTTGCCCTGGGTATCGCGTTGGTGCTGAGTTTCCCGATGATTTGGGATACGGCGGTGTTTTTCAGCCAGGGGTCGACCGGGCAGGGGCATACGGCAGAATGGGTCGCCGATTATCGGGAATACCACAGCAATTTTCCAGTGCAACTTGCGCGGTTTTTCCGCTTGCCCGTCCCGCCTACTT
>CAYTEE010000081.1:0-3270 GCA_964436785.1 uncultured Candidatus Saccharibacteria bacterium | reverse complement strand
ATGCTTGGGGAAAAGCCCACGGACGATGATGTGCTTAAGTGGGTAGAGCGCTACGCGAAGATAGTAAGCGACATTATAGACAATCCAGAAGAAGTTGAAGTACGAGACGCGATCAGTCGCAATGACTACGAAAGAGCTATTGGGCTTATTCTGCCCAGGCTCGAAACTCACACTTAGCAGAAGTTGCGCAGAGAAATCTGGCCAGCGCCCATCGTAAAATTATGGGTGCGTGTTTGTTATACTGATTATATGTCCGAAGGAATGCGGAAGACAATTCTCGTTCTTGTTGCGGCTACTGTCATAGTTGGCGCCGTGTATTTTTGGCTGAAGAACGACGCTTCGAAAACGGAACTTGAAAAATTTAGAAATTTATGCGAATCGACCGACGGATATTTTATGGGTTGCGACGTAGCATTTGCGGCGGCGTGCAGCACCCCAACCGTAATAGATGGAGTGGGCGTTGCTTGTTCGTGTCGCGGAGAAACGCGATGGGATGCTGAAAGGGGGTGCGTTAAGAAATAATTAATGTATCAAAGGTTTTATGAGAGAAGCCGCCGGACAGTGTGCCCGGCGGCTTGACGATGATGTTGTCCTAGGAGGCCTTTAGTGTGCCCTCGCGGACCTCGTACCCTCCCCCGAAGACGAGCTTGCACGTGTATTCCTTGGGGAGCGTGGCTCCCGAAAGAGCAAGACTGAATTCTCCGCGATGCCACTCGTCTTCGCCGTTCCGGTAGACCATTCCTGTGGCGCAGACGATATGCTGCTGACAGAGATCGTCCCGGAAGACGAGTGCGAATTTCACATAGCGCTGGGTCTTGCCTTCGTCTGTCGGATTTCCCTGGTAACCAATGTCCATGCTGACCCATGGCCTCCCGAGGATCTCGTGTTCTCCTTGCCCTTGCATATCCTCGAGAATCGCTCGGATCATCCACATTGCCGCGACCACCGAGTCTGGCGTTTCCGATTTGTGAAACTGACTCATGACTTCCTCCTTGAGAGGCGGGATGTGAAGAACATCAGAATAAGCCAAGGCGTTCTGTTTTCCATTATAGCATAATGAGTTCCTTTGTCAATCTCTGCTATACTGAAGTCCATGCGCAAGGCGTTATCTGCCGGATTTTTTGATCACCCCACGGTTTCTGTGGCAAAAGGCCTCCTCGGCAAGTTTTTGGTGGTTCGATGGAGCTCACCACAAGTCCGCCAGGGCCGTGATAGAATCGAGGCATTTATGATTACCGAGGTTGAGGCATACGATGGGTTTCACGATAAGGCCTCGCACGCCGCGCGCGGCAAGACCAAAAGGAATGCGCCAATGTTCAGCCCGTCTGGCCATTGGTATGTCTATTTCACATACGGGATGCATTGGATGTTGAATATTGTGACGGGCAAAAAAGGATATCCTGCCGCAGTACTTATTCGTGCGCTAGCCCCTTGTCACGTGTCGCCTGTTGCATGTCGCCATTTGCAGGGCCCGGCGCGCCTTACGAAGAAGCTAAAAATCGACGGCAAGTTTGATGATCTGCCCGCGAACCGAAAAACCGGGCTTTGGATTGAGGATAGGGGAATGAAAATTTCTCCGAAAAGAATCAAAAAATCCCCGCGTATCGGGGTTCACTATGCCGGGAAATACTGGGCCGGACGGCATTACCGGTTTTTCATTGGCTGAACGGAATTTTGTCTATAGGTAAGGGATCACTTAAAAATACACGTAATTCTTCTGAACATGGACAGACCCCTCCTTCTTCTGGAGAAGAATATGTGTAGTTCCAATGGCTCTCCAGTCCAATAAGTCTTACTAAATTATCCTTTCTTTTCAAATATCCCCACAAACTTCCCATAGGACCATCTGCGCTTGGTGCTTGGAGGGTGTTATTTTTAAAAGGAATCTCGAACCCCCACCCTTTTTCCGACGCTTCTTTTCTATAATAAATTTCGAAATCTTGGCTGAAAGTTTTATCTCCTTCTTGTGTGTTCTGTTTAAAAATCCATTCTGTCCCGTTTAATTCTTCAAGTGAGGTGCCATTTCCGATATATATCGTAAAATAATCTCTATGGGATTCTTCTTGGGAGGGAGTTCTCCATGCCACATCGGGAAATAGTGGCGGTATATTCCATTTAGCGGAATCCGCACTTAATTCTTCGCTTGTGGGCGAGGCGCTATCTATTTTTGGACCTCCTTTTTGCGACCTAAGTAAAAAATATCCAAGGAAAATAAGGATAAAAACAACAACGATACGCAAGAAGATTTTTTTATTTTTCATTGAGGTATCGAGTTTAATCTAACCCACCTTGCGGACCTTCACGTCCCGCAAGAGATACAGGAGTCCCGCAAGGATAACAGCCGAGGCGATGGCGAACGCGAAAAGCCCGATGCCCGCAAGGATGCCGATCGCCGCCGAAACCCAGATCAACGCCGCAGTGGTTACTCCGTGGGCGTGCTCCTGGTTTTTGATGATGATGCCGCCACCCAAAAATCCGATGCCGACCACGATGTTCGCTATCACCGAGAGAAACCCGCTGCTGCCCGCGATAACCCCGGCAACACTTTCCGGATTTGGGGCGATGATATAGGGCAGGGTAAGCCCTATCATCGAAAATATTGCCGCCCCGCCGGAGACGAGCATCGTGGTTCGGATGCCGGCTTCTTTTTTTCCGACTATTTCCCGCTCGATTCCGATCAGGGCGCCCAAGAGGAGTGCCAGGGCGAGGCGGATGAACATTTGTGAAAAGTCCAGCATGTAGGTTATACTCATTATACTACATTGGAACATGCGAGAACGAATCGCAACGAGCGACATCCCCAAGTTTGAGGGCGAAGAAGCGACACTGTGCGGATGGGTGCATGCCCGCCGGGACCATGGAAAAATTATTTTTATAGACCTCCGAGACCGCGAGGGGCTCGTGCAGGTTGTATTTACGTCGCAGATAGAAGGGGCGGCGGATTTGCGTTTGGAATATGTGATCAAGATCTCCGGCGTCGTGAAAAAGCGCCCGCCAGCAATGGTGAACGAAAAATTGCCGAACGGGCATCTTGAAGTAGAGGCAAAAACGCTTGAGATATTAAGCAAGTCGCAGGAGATTCCCATTCCGGTGGACGACGACGGCTATGCCGTAAATGAAGAGATGCGGCTCAAATATCGCTATCTGGATCTGCGGCGCGAGCGCATGAAGAAGAATCTGATTTCCCGCCACAAGGTCATCCAATTTTTCAGAAACTACTTGAGCGGCAAGGGTTTTGTCGAGGGGGAGACCCCGCTTCTTACAAAGTCC
>CAYTEE010000080.1:0-3304 GCA_964436785.1 uncultured Candidatus Saccharibacteria bacterium | reverse complement strand
AAGTAACCATGCGCTCCACCTTCGGCCGGATCGCCTTGGCGCGCGCTTCCGTGGTTTCAATGCGCCCCGCGCGGATCAAGTCGCCTGCCAAATTTCTCAAAAACGCCTTGCGGCGTCCGGCAACCCGATGAAATTTTTTTCCTTTTTTCGCGTGCCTCATGCCAGTGTTGTCTAAATGTTCGAGCTACCGCGTGGCGAAGAACATTTAGCCACAACAGTGAGCACCGAGCACATAGGGTTTTTGTGCTTGTGTTTTTTCGGCTTTTTAGATTGAAATGTGTTGTTGAGATACATTGTTTCTTGATCCTATGTGCTCGGTAAGGTTTTGTTCATAAATTTCTTCGAAATTTATACAAATCTCTTATTTCTTCGCCTTCACCTTTTTTTTCGGAGAACCCTCCTCAACGGCTTCAAAATCCTGGACGGCTACGGCACCCGCCTTTTCAAAATGATCCTTTAAAATATTCGCCGATTTGTGAAGCGCGGACGATGGGCTGACCGTCCCGTCGGTTTCGATCTCCAACCTAAGTTTGTTGTAATCGGTGCGATCCCCAACGCGCATGTTTTCAATAAGATAATTAGCTCTAACCACGGGAGAAAAATACGCGTCGATCGCTATGACGCCAACTCCAAGCTTTTCTCCGGCGCGCGCCTCAACCGCGGAATAGCCCAGTCCGCGCTCAACCGTAATCTCTATTTCAAGGTCCGCGTTCTTCGCCGTAAGATTCGCAAGCGCGAGTTCCGGATTGACTACCTCCACTTCGGCATCCGCCTTAATATCGCCCGCAAGGACTTCTTTTATGCCCTTCACCTTCAGAGAAAGAACGCGCGGCTCATCCGTGTGCATCTGAAAGCGGATCTTCTTGAAATTCAAGGCAAGTTCAACGATATCTTCTTTCATTCCCGGAATGCTCGAAAATTCGTGAGCGACGTTTTTTACCTTGATCTGGGTTACCGCCGCTCCCGGCAAGGACGACAACAGCACCCGCCGCAGGGCATTCCCGACCGTAAGGCCGTATCCGGCATAAAGACCCTCGATCTCAAAAACGCCGTGCCGGCTGTCCTCGGAAACCGTTTTAATAACAATCGTATTACTGAGATGCGTGTATTCCATAGAAACAAATTTCGTATTGCCGTGCCCTGTGTTTAAGCGAGTTCAATTGTACCAAACACTCCATATAATGTAAACCCTCCTAAGTTTTCCGAAGGAAAATTTTGGAGGGTAAACCCCCTCCCACCTTTTCTCGCAAATTCTGGTCATTTCTGCCTATTTGGAAAACGACTCGATCAAGAAATTCACGTTGAACGGCAATGCCGGATCGTCCGGAACTTCCAGCACCTTCCCCTCGACCTTCGACGGATCAACGGAGAGCCAAGAGGGAATATCCTGTTTTTTAAGCGATTCCGAAAGCTCCTTGAAAACTCCCTGGGATTTGGACTCGGGGCGAATGGAGATCTCGTCCCCTTTCGAAACCAAGAATCCGGGAGAGCGCACGCGCCGCTTGTTCACTAGAATATGCCCGTGCGTTATCGCTTGATGCGCGGCAGAACGGGAAACCGCAATGCCCATCCGATAGATCACATTATCAAGCCGCCGCTCCAAAAGTTCGATAAGCTGGGCGGATGTCGATCCCCTCTTCTCCGCGGCGCGCTCGAATATCCTCCTCAACTCCCGTTCGCCGACACCATAGTACACCTTGAACTTCTGCTTTTCCTTGAGCTGCTGCCCGAATTCGGAAAGAGCTTTCCTCTGCCTCTTGTGGCCATGGACGCCGGGACGGAATGGCTTCCGCACCAGGGCGCATTTTGGAGAATTACAACGATCGCCTTTTACCTGGAGGCGTTCGCCGAGCGCGCGTTCTTTTTTTTCTTTTGGACCGTGTACCATAGCAAAATTAAAATTTAAATATCAAAAATCAAAATGAAGGTATCCTCTGAATAGGATCTTATTATGATTTTCTGATTTTACGGTTTGATATGTCATTTTGATGTTTGCCTGCCCGTCCGAAGCCTATAGGCGAAGGCGGGATCTTTGCATTTTTACTATACCCGTCGAACTTTTTTGGGGCGGGGCCCGTTGTGCGGAACCGGCGTCATATCTCTAATGGAAAGGATATTGAACCCGTGGTTGATGAGGGACCGGATTGCGGAATCCCTCCCGCTTCCCACTCCGCTTACGATAACCTCGACATCGTTCGGGCCGTTCCCTTTCAAGCGCTCAAAGATAGCGGCGATAATTTTTGAAGAGGCAAAGGGCGTGGCCTTCTTCGGGCCCGAAAATCCCAACGACCCCGCAGATGCCCAGGTTATCAGGTCTCCATTGGAATCGGTCACACTCACAATGGTGTTGTTATACGAAGCACGGACATAGATCCTGCCAGCCTGTATCTTTTTCGTCTTTTTAGCCGCCGGAGGAACGGCTTTGTCTGTTTTTTCCGCGGGTGCTCCCGCTTGTTCTGCTATTTTTTTCTTCCCCATGCTGATTATGTATAAATTTTCGAGTCTGCAAACGATGAAAATTTATCTGCAGAATCGAGCACCCAGCCCTAATTTTGCTGCGACCTTGAGGGTGCGGCGCGAGGGTGAATAGCCCTGCCCTATCCGGGCAAGCGCCGCACGATGAAATGATAGTATAGTATTGCTTTGCATTAAGATAAGCTGTGACAACTTGGGCAAAATTAGAGCTGGATAAGGTTCGGTAGTGAAAAATTATATCGCGTTGCTTATAATTTTTCAACCAAGCCCTTATTTCTTTTCGGTTTTCTTCTTTCCGCTCCCTGCGGTCTTCCGGACATTCCCTCTCACCGTTCTCGAATTCGTCCGGGTTCGCTGTCCGCGCACCGGCAGACGGCGCGCGTGACGGGTCCCTCGGTATACTTGAAGATCCTTAAGCCGCTGGATATTTCTCCGGATGATCTGCCGCAACTCTCCTTCCGCAGAAATATTCTTTTCGATAAAACTCTGGATCTTGTTTATCTCTTCGGAGGTAAGGCGCTGGGCGCGCTTGCTCGCATCGATATTCGTCGCGCCGATGATCTTTCTGCTCGTGCTTAACCCGATCCCGTAAAGATACGTGAGGGCAATTTCGATCCGCTTATTATCCGGTATGTTAACGCCTAAAATACGCATGATTAAAAATCAAAGTTTAAAGATAAAAAATCAAAATGACAATGTAAAGTTATAAAAGCCATCCTCCTTTGGCGGATACAAAAATTTTGAACTTTGATATTTGATCTTTGCATTTTCTCTATCCCTGCCGCTGTTTGTGCTTCGGGGTCTTACAAACCACGTAAAGATTCCCGCT
>CAYTEE010000079.1:942-3308 GCA_964436785.1 uncultured Candidatus Saccharibacteria bacterium | reverse complement strand
CAGGCACAATCGCTTCTTTACGTCATAACTGCCTGGCTTATCAATATTACGCTCTGTATTGCGCTTGTCCCGTACTATGGAATGATCGGCGCAGCATTGGCAAGCCTCGTAAGCCAAAGCGTTATTTTCTTCTCGCACGTGCACTTTGTCAAAACCCGCTACAAACTGCGCATCTTTGAAAGCGACCTGTGGAAACCCGCGCTCGCCGCAACGATCATGGGCGTGGCGCTTCTTTTGGTACGCGGTGGCGCACAATCGATATTATTCTCCATTCCCTTCGGCGCAGTTGTTTATTTTATCGTACTCTTTATCTTAAAGCCAAATATTATTGCGGACTTCAAAAATATCTTCCGCTCCAACAATATGCAGCCGCCACAAGAGATAAATAATTTCTAGCGCGGCCGTGTCCGAAGGATAATCTCGTCTCCCAACCCCAAAAAGGAAAAAGCGGGGTCTAATATAATTTCCAGGGTTGTGATCCCACGATGGACAAATAAAAGGGTACGGGGAGAAAATGCGGGAGGATTCTGCGTGGCATACCCCAAGCTCCCCAAGAATGTGGCAAAAAGTTTCGGTGTCCGCATTGAAACGATCTTAAATCCAGCTTTTTCTACGAGCGAAGAAAGATTTTTCCGATTGTAATTAATGAGATGGCGCGGAATTTCAAGCCCGAACCAATTTTTCCCGAATATCCGCGCCGAGAAACTTTGCGTATTGGGAACGGTGACGATAAGTTCGCCGTTCGGTTTCAATATCCTCCTTAACTCCGCAAGCTTCGCTTCCGGGTCCGCAAAATGCTCGAATACGTGATGGAGCGTGATGGCGTCGAAAGAGTGCGACGGAAGATCCAGCTCCTCAAGCGCCCCAAGGCGCACGTCAAGGCTATGCTTTTTCGCCCGCCCTACCGCCTCGGGTGATGTATCGGTTCCCACAGTCTCCCGCCAGCCAAAATGGCGCATAGCAAGCAAAAATCGGCCGCTTCCGCATCCTACGTCAAGAATACGGCCGTTCTCTTTAAAACGAGGGTAATAGGCGATACGGAGAAAATAAGGGTACGCGAGCGCCTGAACAAAAGAAGATGTGCTATATCCGAGCCAGCGCGCAAGAGCGCCACGCTCCATCCATGCGCGCAACCCCCTCTTTGGCGCATAGGCCGCAGAGGATTCCTCGTGCGGACCGTATCCCACGGGGTAATGTGCGGCAAGCTCCTCGCGCGAAGGGATCGGAAAAATAAAGATCGCTTCGCAGAAAGCGCATCGGAAAAGGTTGAATGTTCCGGGGAGTTCGGGATAAAAACGGTCATTGCTCCGCGCGTAGAAGTGCGCACTGGCGCGGCACAGGGGGCATTGCGGAGAAGAAGATTCGCTCACTGCAACGCACTCACAAATTTTTTAAATGCGGCTTTGGCGGGCGTTCGGATAAATGAGGGGATCGGAATATTCCGAAGCCCATAAAGCCCGGAGAGAAGATATACATACATATTCCGCGCGCGATCCAAGAATGTCTGGCTCTCCGGAGAAACCTTGGTTGCATGGGTAACCGAATCCACGACGCCTACGTTCTTGAAATTTCGCGAGAAAAATACTTTCTCCTTCATCACGCGCCGCACATCTTGGAACGTGGAATCGTGGTATGCAATAACACCCCCTTCTTTAAGATGAGGAAACCAGGATTCAAAATCCAGTATTGCCGCCTCGTAGGCGTGCGCCCCGTCGATCCAGAGAAACGCCACGGGATTTTTCCAATCTCTTGCAACGTTTTCGGAACGGTCCACGATCGGGGAAACGAAGGGTTCCACGCCAGCGGCTTTGATATTCTTCTTGAACTCATCAAATGTCCAAATATTTTTTGTTTTGAAGATCTCATGGTGCTCCGGCGCACCCGTATGCGGATCGATCGCATACACCCGGCCGCCCTTTCCGTCCTTGAGACCGTTCGCAAGCCAGATCGTTGACTTTCCTTTCCACGACCCGATCTCAACCACTGCGCCGCGCCCCGAAGCATTCCGCGCAGCGTTATAAAGGAACGAGCCCTCGGCGAACGAGAGCCATCCGTCCATTTTTTCCACTATTTCCTGTATTTCGCGCACGTCTTGCATATTACAAAATTATTTCTTCTTTAAACGCCTCATCCGCAAGCCCCCATCCTGGCGCGCCCGGAACCCAGGGGGCATGGGTTTTAAGCATTGTAAGATAGAGTCCACGATTCGCCAAGAAATCCGACTTCGGCCGGCCGGTTTCGGCACCGCCGCGTTCGTGGTCCTGGTGGTCTACGCCTGCTACCGGGTAGGCGGTCAACAACCCCCGCCTTCAGGCGGGGGCTTGCAGTTCACTCCGAGGGGAGTGCCGCGTGCGGGAGGTTGACGG
>CAYTEE010000079.1:0-932 GCA_964436785.1 uncultured Candidatus Saccharibacteria bacterium | reverse complement strand
GATCTCGGGATATCCGCGCAATTGGCTCCATGCACGTTTTGGCATAAGGAAAAAATCTCCCGCCGCATTCATATATGGCGGCGGATACGGGAAAAATTTTATAATGTTTTTTGCATAGGTAGCCATACGCCATAGATTTCTTCCTCCCCACCAATGTTCATTGAGAAGGAATGCGGCGCCGTACTTATTCTGAACGGAAAACGTATTCTTCGCGCTCAATGTCAGTTGTGTTTCTGGATCCATGGAAGACACCAGTGCACCTCGCGAAACGTCGTGCCGATCGACGCGATAAAATGAATTTTCCTTTAAAACTTCCTTTCCAAAATATGCGCCCAGGGCTTCGCTAAAAAGAAGATCGGTATTTGTTGCAAGCACATATTGGCCTTTCGCGCGCCGCGCGCCGACATTTTTTGCATAGTATTCAAAAAATACCTGTTTCGGCGGATGCGGGAGCGCCTCGTGGATCCGCGCGGGAACTTCGATGATGCGCACGGAGCCGGAGGAGAGCGCCCTGGGCCACCGAAGCGCATTTTTGAGGCCCAACCCTCCGGAAGGCGGGTTCCATTCTACGATAATAAGTTCCGCGCGAATGCGATATTTTTCCCAAAGATAAAATTGGTTATTTATGAAGATCTGGAACCGCGGCAAAAAATCTTCACCATAATTGTCGTTACGGCCCGCAACGACGATCGAAAGATAGGGATTATTGGGCATGGCGTCTGCGTTTCACGATATCCGCTATTCTATCGTACTTGAAGAATAGGACCAGGGAAAGAATGATCGCGCCATACGAAAAGAATATGCTTTGCGGGAATAACGGATTTCGATATTCGAACCGGATCTCGTGTACCCCTTCGGGGATATAGACGCCGCGGAATAGGACATTCGCGGGATATACCGGAACCCGTTCTCCGTCCAAGAATGCGTGCCAC
>CAYTEE010000078.1:0-3342 GCA_964436785.1 uncultured Candidatus Saccharibacteria bacterium | reverse complement strand
AGAAGTCTAATCCGCTTGCGGATTAGCAGACGCCATTGGCATCTTACTTCTAATGGGGCTTGGGGCGGCCTGACTCTAACGGGGGTTGACCTTGACCGAAACGTGGCAGTATAATGCGATTTATGGAAAATGAGAATCAGCAAGCGCCTCGGCGCGATTATCTTTTATCCGCAAGTATATTGATCGCCGCGGTTTTGGTGTCGGGCTCCCTGTTATATTCGGCGGGTGACAGGAAAAACGAGGCATCGGATCTGGGGCTCATAAAGGAACAAGTACCCAGCGGCTCTCAAAAAGCGTCGGCGCTTGCGATCTCGGATCGTGACGTTATTTTGGGGGATCCGAACGCCCCCGTTACGCTCATCGAATATGGGGACTACCAATGCCCATACTGCGAAAAACTTTTTAGCGGCGCGGAGCCCTTGATCCGCGAACAGTACGTGAAATCCGGGAAGGTCAAGATGGTATACCGGAATTTTGTTGTCGTGGATAACTTTGTTCCCGGGAGTCACGAGTCGGCAGACGCGGCGCTTGCCGCTGAGTGCGCGAAAGATCAAAAACAATTTTGGACGTATCATGACGCGCTCTATCGAGCCGAAGGGGAGGACCAGAAAAAGAACCCCGGCAGTTTTGAGAACAACGGCAATTTGAACCGGGATCTGTTCGTAAAGATCGCGCGGGATCTTAAGCTCGATCCGGCGGCATTCACCGCGTGTTTCGACGGCAAGAAATATGAGGGGGTGGTGAGCCAGGACGGGGAAACCGCGCGGGCACTTGGCGTGGATTCCACTCCGACCTCTTATGTGAACGGGACTCAGGTTCGCGGAGCAGTTCCATTCTCGGATTTTAGCGCGGTTATTGACGGATTTTTGGCGCAAAACAAGTAATCGCGCGCCACCCTCGGTTTTTTTGACCGGTGGGGTATAATGGATATGGAGCGGAAGAAACAACATAATATTTTGTACCGATGCCAAAAGTGATGATTTATTCAACGCCGACCTGCGTTTACTGCAAAATGGCAAAGCAGTTGTTCGATGCGAACGGCGTGAAATACGAAGAGCTTAATGTTGCGGAAGACGAGAAGGCTTACGAGGAAATGAAACGCAAATCGCGCCAGTCGGGCGTTCCCGTGATCGATATCGATGGGGAAATTTTCGTTGGATTCGACCGGCGGGGGCTTCTTTCAGCGCTCAAGATCCCCGGGTAGCGTGCCGACATCCCGCGCGTTTTTTATATGTACGGTCTTATCATCATAGGCGGCCCGCCAGAGACGGGCGAGGCTTGCTCACTATAATTTTAATGCAATACGATCTAGTAATAGTGGGCGGCGGGCCAGGCGGCGTTGCGGCCGGCGTCTATGCCGCGAGAAAAAAAATAAAAACGCTTCTTATCACGGAGGATTTTGGCGGGCAGTCCTTGGTTTCCGCCGACGTGCAGAACTGGATCGGGATGAAATCCGTTTCGGGGTTCGACTTGGGGCGGATGCTCGAAGAACATCTTCGTGCCCAAGAGGATATCGACATAGAAGTTGGCGACCGAGTGAAAGAAGTGAAGGACCAAGGAGAAGCATTTGCCGTTCATACCGAGCGGGGAAAGACCCTTGAGACAAAATATCTTCTTGTCGTTTCCGGCTCTCGCAGGCGGAAGCTCGGCGTTCCAGGGGAGATCGAGTATAACGGCAATGGCGTGGCATATTGCTCCATCTGCGACGCGCCGCTTTTCAAAGGCAAGACGGTCGCGGTTGTCGGTGGCGGAAACGCGGGCCTTGAAGCGGTGGTGGACCTTCTGCCCTATGCCTCTCGCATCTTTCTCCTTGCCTCAAGCACCGTCAAGGGAGATCCGATCACGCAAGCGAAGGTCAAAGCCGATCCGAAAGTCGAGATAATCACGCGCGCGAAGACACAAGAGATCATCGGAGGCGAATCCGTGACCGGACTGCGATATTTGGACACGGAGGCGAATATTGAAAAGAAGATTGAGCTTCAGGGGGTATTCGTGGAAATCGGCGCGGAGCCAAATTCGGAATTTATAAAAGGATTAGTCGAGCTGAATGAGCGCGGAGAGATCACCGTGGATCACAAAACTCAGCAATCGTCGCACCCGCGTATCTGGGCCGCAGGAGACGTTTCGGATGTTCTCTATAAGCAAAATAATATTTCTGCTGGCGACGCGATCAAGGCGGTCCTTGATCTGTATAAAAAGATCTCAAAAACGTAGCGTGATATAATACAACCTGGATGGATCCCTCACCTTTGGAGCTTTTAGATTATGTTTTTCTACATTTATCTGTTAAGGTCTTTGAGGGATGAGCGGTTTTATATAGGTTTTACAACCGATATCGGCGCGAGGTTAGAAAAACATAATCTTGGAAAGGTTTACTGGACAAAGCGCTCGCTGCCATGGAAACTCGTTTATTATGAAGCATATATTTCAAAAATGGATGCTCTAACTCGAGAGAAACAGCTCAAAAGGTTCGCAAAGGGCTTTGCCCAGCTAAGGCGTCGCCTTCCCGGGACGCTGAAGCTCCAAAGGTGAGGGATGGACATACTCGCACATACGTTGTGGGCGGCGGCGGCCGCGAAGGGGTCCAAGAAGCTTACAAAGCGGAAGATAAGCATCGGTTGGTCGGCGTTTTTCGGCGTTCTCCCGGATCTTTTTGCGTTCACCGCTATTTTCCTATGGGCCGGAGCGCAATACCTTACGGGGCACTTCACGATCGACAATATGCCGCGTTTCTCTGACATGGAGCCGTCCGCGCCGGATACGATTTGGATATTCCGCGTCACCTCGCTTCTCTACAGCGCGAGCCACAGCATCGTGGTGTTCGCCCTTGTTTTCGCTATTGTATTTTTGGTGCGCCGGCGCTTGCCGTTGCCGCTTCTTGGATGGCTTTTTCACATCGCGATCGATATAGGGACCCATTCCTACTCGTTTTTCCCGACCCCGGTTTTCTGGCCGATCTCCGGATGGCGCTTTAACGGCCTTGCATGGGATGTGCCATGGTTTCTCGCAGCAAATTACACCGCGCTTGTTCTGGTGTATGTTCTTTTTATGCGCGAAGGAGCATGGAGCAGGACTCGGGCAAGACTGGAGGATATCCTTGTCCGATTCCATATTTTTAAGAACATCGAAGAAGGGAAGCTTGCGGAAGAAGAATCTCTTGATTCTCCCGGGCCAACGCGTTGACCTGACGCAAATAGCGCTTTCCTCATATCGGTCCTCACGCGACTTTTTCTCTCGCATTTTGGAACAGAGTCGCGAAGGGGTTGACCCCGTTTAGAGACCCGCCCTCCGACTAAAGTCGGAGTGGCTACGGCCACCTTGCCCCGTTAGAAGTCTAATCCG
>CAYTEE010000077.1:1360-3370 GCA_964436785.1 uncultured Candidatus Saccharibacteria bacterium | reverse complement strand
GTATCAGGTATTCTATGAACTAACCGGTGTTGCACTTGAGAGTTGAATGTACCATTGCTACGCTTGACAGAATTGATATAGTATGCTATGCTTAAAGCATAATTTGAGGTGGTTAAACTTACCTCAAATTACATAGGTAGCTCTTTGATAATAAGATGAGAAGAAATAGGTCCTTCTCCCCGTAAAGTTACTTATTTAATGAATTTAGGTAATTTTACGGGGAGAAGGTTCAGCGTGGTGCTGTTCCAGAGACCCCTTCTCGATTGCTCTTCGAGAGTACTGAGCGGATTGCCATCCGCATACCTTTAATGGAGGTGTAAAATGGCGAAGCTGGAATTGCAGTTCCCGTTCGTCCTGCGCGAAGCCCTCGTCGTCGCGCAGGTTCTTGCTGGATACATCTGGCAGAACCTCGCCGGCGAGAGAAGGGAACCCTCGGGTTCCACCGCACTCCCCGTGCCGATGACGGCGCGGCTCAAGACCAGCTACCCCGAACCAGAGAAATCCGTCAGGTACTTCGAGAAGTTCGGGAGTACAACGGCCTACTTCCACTTCGATGGAGGGATAGCCGTGACGGTCACTCTAACCTCATGGACCTCCATCTTCGGGGAGCACTGGGCAATCAACTCCGTCCGCGCACGGTTCTATGCGTTCCACGAGGGTTTTGGCAGGGACAACGCAAAGACGGAAAAAATCTGGGCTGGCGAGGAGCTGGACAAGCTGGCGGAGCTTTGGGGCAACGACCCCCACCGCTGGCAGGACCAGTCCTGATCTCGCCACGCGCGCCGTAACCGCGCACATCATCAACCGAGCTGAGTGTTACGGACTCAGCTCACCAAACCTCTCGTGGTTCATCCACTTGGGGTTTCTTTATTTTTATTGAGAGCCACCCACGCCCTAAACCAAGCGAGGGTAGCATGGCATTTCTCCCCAGGCTGGATGCTGAAACTCTGATAAAGAGCAAGAGCATTACTCTTAACCTTCATTTGTGAGAAAGTCCCATAGTTCTCCCCTGTCCACAAGTCGTAAAAACTCGTATCTCACCCTGTCTAACTCCTTTATTTTCTTTTCGGCATCTTCCTTTATCCTGAGCATGCGATTTTTTGCCTCATCTTCCTTTGGATCCATAAACTTGTATTCGGTATTACGCCATTCATCCCGTGCCCCCTCAATCTCCTTATGATCTGAGGGAAGTATTCTGCCAATCTCTCCGAGTGACTCAAAGAATAGTTTCCGAAGCTGTTCGCGCGCCAAAGATTCGGCTTTTCTCGCTTCTCGCATCTCATCATTTTCTCCATGATAAGTAACGTTGCCGTGCTGATCCTCACCAGTCCGAAGCTTTGCTCCTCCTGCTTGCGCTAACCGAACGGCTTCATTTCCGCTATCCAACGCCTCTTTATGTTTTTTAGCAAGCTCACTAAATTGAGCACGATCTAACTTATTTAATAAGGAACGTAAAGTAATCTCCTCGGTTTTACTCTCCGTGTTCAACCCCCCTGCCCCTTGTGGCGGGACATCTGGCCCCTCATAATTCTTCTTCGTCATGCACAAATTATACAGAACTGGAAACATACCACAACTGTGCTCCACTTAAACACAAAATCCTATAAAACCCCAGCGACGCAGGGGCTTTATAGGATCTCGCTCAGATATCCCGGAAAAAAATCCAGGTGGGTAAGCTCATCCTTTCCGCCACGGCGGAGGGAAATTCGCTCTCCCAATTATAATTATTTGATCCGAAATCTGAGGCGAGACCATATTCATTATATCCCGAGGAAACAACAAGAACAACCAAGAAACTATACGCTATATGCTATAAGCCATATGCCATAAGCCATTCGCTATTTACTCGTGAGGGACCGAAGATACACGAGCGCAACCACCGCCCCGCCGATAAGTCCGTTCACTAAATCCCCCATCGTATCGGAAACCCCTTGCTGGGTAATGAGGAATCCATGGCGCTCCGCGATAAACACATCATAAAGATACTCATAACATTCCCAAAGAACCGCG
>CAYTEE010000077.1:0-1260 GCA_964436785.1 uncultured Candidatus Saccharibacteria bacterium | reverse complement strand
AATCCCATTTCTTTCGCTCGATTAAGAGTCTCTAAATCGAAAGCTTCCTGTACCTCTTCAATAATCTCCGGAGTCACCCGATCGGGCGTTGCTCCTTCATCGAGAAGTCCTATCTCAATAGCTTTTCTAAGGATGCGCACCTCAGTAATACGTCGTAAATCCTCTAGCGGGAACATTTCTTCTTCATTATTAAAACTGAAGTTTTTTTCTTTCATAACCGTGTCGCTACCGCTTCGCCCATTGTGGCGCCCTTCTGGCCTTCCTAAGGCCGTACTTCTTGCGCTCCACCATCCTGGAATCGCGCGTGAGAAATCCTAAGCCACGGAGCTGTTTTTTGAGTTCCGGATCGGCGAGAACAAGCGCGCGAGAGAGCCCATGCCGGAATGCTCCCGCTTGGGCGGATATCCCTCCTCCTTTTATTTTCGCTTGAACGGAAAACTTATCGAGCCCAAGCGACTGAAGCGGAGCAACTGCGGTATGAGAATGCCGCGCGAGCGTAAAATATTTCTCTATAGGCGCATCGTTTACGGTGATACCGCCTTTTCCGGAGAATAAACGCACCCGGGCAACCGCGGTTTTTCTCCTACCAACCGCCTCAAAATATTTTCCGCGGGGCTCTTTCGCTTCGATTGTTTTATGGGCTGTGGCGGCCATTATTTCGAATCAACAAAAATTAAATTCTTAAGGCGGCGCTGGTTCAAGAAGTTTTTTGGAAGCATTTTCCGCACCGCTTCCCGGATAACCCTTTTCGGATCTTTTGCCATTACCTCCTCAAGCGTTGCGCTTTTTAAGTGCCCCATATATCCGGTATGCCTGTAATATATTTTCTGCTTCAATTTCTTGCCGGTAACCGCGATTGCATCGGCGTTTTTTACGAACACCTTATCGCCGCTTACGCGGTTCGGCCTGTAGAAAGGATCCTTCTTCCCCTGAAGTATAATGGCTATCTCGGTAGCAAGTCGTCCCAGCCGTTTATGTTTTACGTCTATCGTGTAGTCCATGGGATACTCGTTATACAAACTCAATAACGGCGCGTGGACTCGCGTCTCGCTTCCGGCCCCTCTCAAGCTTCGTGATGCGCAAATAACCGCCGGACCGGCTCTCGTACTTTGGGCCCCACTCAGCATATAACTTTTCGACGATCTTTTTATTATGAAGCCGGGAAAGAAGAAGCCGTCGCCCCGCCAGATCGTTACGTTTTGCGAAAGTAACCATGCGCTCCACCTTCGGCCGGATCGCCTTGGCGCGCGCTTCCGTGGT
>CAYTEE010000076.1:0-3450 GCA_964436785.1 uncultured Candidatus Saccharibacteria bacterium | reverse complement strand
CAGCTTACGTTTACGGCAATATAGTCGGCGATGGGCTGGAAGAGAAGAAACGATTTCGCGTAATCTTCCGCGGCGCGGGTGCCCGTGATGCTCGGATCGTTCGTTTTCACGATGCTTATCCCGATCGGCACGGAAAAAGCATGGCGGTCAAGCCGTGCGGCGATGGCGTCCGCGCCTTCATTCGCCAAACCGTAATAAACGGCTATTGCCTTGTCCTTTACAAGGCGCCAAAGCCGGGGCCGCGGATTTCCCGCGCACGCCTCGCCCGTTATGGAACCCACCTCCGCGAATCCGAATCCCACGCTTCCGATCATTGGGGTAAGCAACGCATTTTTATCGAAACCTGCCGCAAGGCCGATGGGATTTTCAAAATCAACTCCCGCCACGCGGACGCGGAGTATCGGGTCCGAATACCGGCAGAACGCGGCGGTGAGTTTCCGAAGCAAAGCGCTCTTCCCAATCACCTGCCCCGCGCGGAGCGCGAGCTGATGGGCGGTTTCCGGATCGATCAAAAACAGGAACGGCCTTACGAGAATTTTGTATCCGATCCCCATAATTATTTTATGAATTCGCGGAACGAAAATATCTTTGTTCCACAATTTCTCCTGATAATTTTGGCACCATCATGTTTCCCTACTCATATTCAATAAGAGCTGCTATGACATGTCATAGCAGCTGCAAAACCAGAATGTTCTTAACTCTATCACGGAACAATGCATGCGACTCCGATAGTTTTTTGTTTCTGTTTGCTGCATTTCTTAAATTTCTTCTACTTTCTACTCACTACTATCTACCGCCTAATTTATTACGGAACAAGGTTTTTCGGCTCTTTGGCAATAAATCCGCCGATATTTTCCACCGTGGTTTTAAGGATCCGTTCGAGCGCTTCTTGCGAGTTGAAGGCATTGTGGGGCGTTATCAAAACATTCGGCATTCTCATTAGAATATGATTCTCCAGTATCGTTTTGAGCTCCTCCTCTTTGGGGTGCCCTAAATGAAGGAACGTAAGCTCGTCCTTGGTCTCCCCCTCTTCTTCGAGCACATCCGTGCCGAAACCGGCCAGAATTCCTTTCTGGAGGGCGTGAACGACAGCATCGGTCTCCACAATTCCTCCGCGCGCGGTGTTTACCAGATATGCGCCGGGCTTAATAAGATCAACATTTGATTGATTGATAAGGTGTTTCGTTTTTTCGTTATAGGGACAGTGAAGAGAAATAATATCGGCGGTGCGAAGCAGGTCCTCAAGCGCCATATACGTGAATCCCTGGCTCGCGGAAAACTCTTGGTCGGGATACGGGTCATACGCAACAACGTTCATGCCGAATCCCTTGGCGATCTTTATCATTTCTTTCCCGATCCTTCCTGTGCCGACAATGCCGAGGGTTTTCCCTTTCAAATCGATTCCGCGGAGCCCCTGGAGCGAAAACGAACCGGTTTCTTTTATATGGTCAATGCCCTGATAGATCTTCCGCGTAAGGTTCAAAATAAGGCCAAAAGCGAACTCCGCCACGGTATTGTCCCCATAGCCGGGTACATAGGAAACGGGAATTCCGCGCGCCTTGCATTCGGCGATATCTATATGGTCATAGCCCGTGGAACGCGCGACAATGAACTTCAAATTCGGAAAACAATCCAAAACCGCCTTGTCTATTTTTGAATTCACAAAAACCGAGAGGATCTCGAAATCCCGAACGTCCGGCAAGTTGAGCGGGGTTATCTTGTCTTTACTTATAAAAACATCCGCATCCGAAAAATTCTGCCGGATGACCGGCTCTTCCCATCCTTCTATTTCAAAGAATCCTATCTTCATTTGTTTTTTGTAATTTGCATAATGGTTTTAACCACCGTATCCGGATTCAAGGACATACTTTCTATCCCCTCCTTCACCAAAAACTTCGCAAATTCGGGATAGTCCGAGGGCCCCTGGCCGCAGATGCCGATGTATTTTTTCTTCGCACGGCACTTTTTGATAATATCGGAAATGAGCAACTTCACCGCCTCGTTATTCTCGTTCGCGATGTGGGTTACGATCCCCGAATCGCGGTCGAGCCCCAGCGTAAGCTGGGTCAAGTCGTTCGAACCGATGGACATCCCGTCGAAAATTTTAAGGAATTCATCGGCAAGCAGTATATTCGAAGGGATCTCGCACATCACATAGATCTTAAGTGGATTTAAGATTTTTGATTTATGATTTATGATTTTTCCTTTATCGCGTTTCAGTCCGTATTTTGCCATTGTTTCTATAACTTTTCGTCCTTCTTCTGGGGTGCGGCAGAACGGGATCATGG
Source organism: uncultured Candidatus Saccharibacteria bacterium (assembly GCA_964436785.1). Taxonomy (GTDB): domain Bacteria; phylum Patescibacteriota; class Minisyncoccia; order UBA6257; family 2-01-FULL-56-20; genus CAYTEE01. The sequence continues at coordinate 1,162 of CAYTEE010000076.1, read as the reverse complement.
GGATCACATTCCAAAGCCCCATTTCGTTCCTCACTTTTTTAATTGCAGCGCATTCAAGCGCGAATGCCTCAATAAACTTCGGATCATAGTATCGAGAAGCGCCCCGCCAACCAAGCATCGGATTTTCCTCTTGCGGCTCGTATTGCTCGCCTCCCAAGAGCGTCCGGTACTCGTTCGTCTTGAAGTCCGAGAAGCGGACTATGACCGGCTTCGGATAGAACGCCGCGCCTATCTTCGCGATACCGAAAGCAAGATTGTCTATATAATACCGCTTCGGATCCTTCCAGCCGCGCATCTTTACTTCTATCGCGCGCCGCACGGCAGAATTAACTTTCTTCATGTTTAAAAGCGCCATCGGGTGAACCCCCATTTTCGACGCGATAATGAATTCCTCGCGCGCAAGGCCCACGCCCTGGTTCGGAAGAAATGAGGTTTCAAAGGCGCTGTCCGGAATGGCAACGTTCACCATTATTTTCGTTTTCGTGTGCGGAATTTTTTTCAAATCGTGCTCGACAACCTTGAATTTCATAAACCCTCGATAGACGCTCCCGGCGCTGCCGGTAGTATCTACGGTTATAGAATCGCCGGTCTTAATGACTTTCGTGGCTTTTTCCGTGCCCACAACCGCGGGAATCCCGAGCTCGCGGGAAACGATAGCGGCGTGCGAAGTTCTGCCTCCCTTGTCCGTTACTATCGCGGAGGCGATCTTCATGATCGGCTCCCAGTCCGGGTCCGTCATATCGGTCACCAAAATTTCTCCCTTCTTGAATTCGCCGATATGTTTTGCGTCCAAAATAACGCGCGCCTTGCCGGTTGCTATCTTTGAACCAACGGATGCGCCCGTAGCTATCGGAATCCGCTTTTCGAGAGAAATATATTCTTTCAATTTTGAAAAATCGCGCCCGGCATGTATCGTCTCCGGACGCGCCTGCACGATAAAAAGCTCTCCGGTTTCACCGTCCTTTGCCCACTCCATATCCATCGGCATCCACCGCTTATAGTGCTCCGTATAATGCTTTTCTATAATGACCGCCCAACGCGCAAGCTTTTCTATCTCCTTGTCCGTAAGCGCAAATGAATCGCGCTCCGCAGGCGTAGTCGCCACGATCTTCGTCTGCTGGATATCCTTGCCGCGATGGTAGATCATCTTATGGAGCTTCAC
>CAYTEE010000075.1:0-3560 GCA_964436785.1 uncultured Candidatus Saccharibacteria bacterium | reverse complement strand
ACTATAAAAAGATGACGGCCAAGCGCACTTGACCGTCATGTCGGTGAAAGCTACAACTCGAAAACGTCGAAGTCCTTAGCGACTTTCACTTCTCCGCTAAATCCTGACTGTTTCACGTCCTCAGCCATCTCTTTGTCGGTATTCATTCCCGGGTAATGCGTGAGGACAAGTTTCCCCACCCCGCCATCTTTTGCAATTGCACCCGCTTCGAAAGGCGTAAGGTGCCCGTAGCGCTTCGAGCTTTCGAAGCCGCCGATCGGTGCCGAAGCTTCCGAAACGAAAAGATCCGCTCCGCGGGCGATTTTTCTTATCCCCTCACAGTCGCCCGTGTCTCCTGAATAAGCAAAAACCTTTCCGTCAGCCTCGAGACGGAAAGAAATTGCATCGCACCTTCCGAGTCCATGATAGACGCTCTCACTCCTGAGAATTGCGCTTCCGATTCTCGCCGTCTGGCCCCCCGACATCTTATGGAAGTCAAGCTCCGGCCAGAGATAGCTATCTTCATAGGCGTGCGTATCCGGCGCGGGAGCCTCGGGGACGTAGATCTTGAAAAGCGCGGGCCATGTCTCCGCGATCTGGTTCGGCACGAAAAGGTGGATCTCCTTCGCTTTTATGCCGCCGAAGATTCCGTGACAGAAAACCGACTGGAGAAAATGCGGGAGAGTGTAGTGATCTGCATGAGCATGCGTTACCGCGATATATTCCACCTCCGGGTACTTGACCCCGATCTGAGCAAGCCGAAAACGGATCCCCTCGCCCATATCGAAGAGCATTCGCCCATCGCTCCATTCAACCCAAAAACCAGGCGGGAAACGATCAGGAATTCCCGTAAGATCCGAAGCGCATGTTCCTGAACCTAATACCGTAATTTTCATTTTTTGCCTCCTTGTGGGAACCGCAGATACCATACCATGCGATCGAGTGATTCCTCAAGCCCGGTCAAATTTTTGCAAGAAACTTCTCAAAAGTTTCAAAAAGATGCGCAAACATCGCCTCGGTAAGCCCGTGGTGGCAACCGATAACAAACGAATTTTTCATAATGTAATCGGCAACCGGATACCCGCCGCGCCGGGCGCGAAGGCCAAGACCCCGGAATCCCGGCTGGCGGAGAACGTTTCCGGTGAATATCGGGCGAGTTTGAATGTTGTGTTCCTCAAGATATTTGGTGATTTCAAAACGCGAGAATGGAGCCCCCTCGCGAAGGGTAAGCGGGAAAGCCAGCCACACCGTTTCGGCCTCCGGCAACTGCTCCGGAAGAATAAAATATTCCTCATAGCGGGAAAAAAACTTTTTAAGCCGTGAAAAATTTCCCCGTCTGCGGCGGGCAAACCCGGGAAGCCGCTTGAGGTTTTCAAGCCCGAACGCGGCCTGAAGATCCGTCACCTGGAAATTATAACCCACCTCGCTGAAGATAAATTTTGCGTCATAAGGGGTTCCCCCGATCTTTGCGGAAAATCTCTTTCTGATGTTTTCCGACCTCTCGTGAACGCCAAAAAGCGTAGATTGCCTGCCCCAACTTGAGAGCACGAGCGCTCGGCGCGCCCACTCGGGATTATTGACGCACACCATACCCCCTCCTCCCGCGGCAGTCACAATATGAGAAGCGTAAAAACTAGTGGTCGAAATATCGGAATATGCTCCCGTCGGTTTTTTTCGAAACGCGCCACCAACCGTATCACATGAATCTTCAATAAAAAGAAGGCGGCGCCTGCGCGCAATCTCGCGGATACGCGCGAGATCGGGAAGATTCCCCATAAGCGAGGGGATCATGAGCGCCTTTGTTTTTTTGGTGATGAGCGGCTCTATCTGGCCAACATCGATTTGGTACGCTCCCATTTTCACGTCGGCAAACACCGGGTTAAGCCGTTTCTGTACAATAGGCGCAAGCGTAGTCCCGAACGTAAGCGCGGGAGTGATGATCTCGCTTCCTTCGGGAAAATCCGCTATTTCAAGAGCGAGAAGATTCGCCGAAGAGCCGGAATTCACCATAATACCGTGCTTTTTCCCGAAGATCGCCGCGATCTTCCGCTCAAATTCCCGCACGAGTTCGCCCGCCACGATCATCTTGTTCGGCCGGCGAAGCACCTTATTCATCGCCCTAATTTCTTTCTCGTCGTAATAGGTAGTCGCGTAGGAAACCCGTATTGGCTTCTTTTTCATAAAGTTCATTATGCCCGAAAACAGGCGTGGAGTCTATGTGTTGTATGGTATCCAAAACTATTCTTCGCAAGGCCGGCTTCCGTATCGGTAAAATAGCGAAGTGCAACGAGAAGTACTTTCATTGTGCTAAGGCTATTTTTTTGCTATCAGAATAACACAGCTAAAAGTGAAATAATCACTAGGTCTATAAATAAATGGCTGGAGCCCTCTATTGTAAATAAAAGGATGATATCCATGGCTTTGTAATAAATCGAGAACTTTTCGGGAATCTGATACTGGTTTTTCTCCATAGCCCGAAGAGAAAACTTCAACTGTGAGCGCGGGTTTAATGTTGGAGAGGATATAATCCATTCCCCGCAATGCTTCGAGCTCGGCGCCCTCCAAGTCAAGTTTAACAAAAGTAGGACTGATCTTGTTTTCCTTCACATATGAATCGAGTGATGTCGCCGGAACAGTAACCATCTTGCCAATCATCCCTTCTCTCGGCTTGGCGGTATTCCCGCCAGATGACGCAGAATCGAGGTTGAGAAAATCAATGTTTCCTTTCGTATTCCACAAGGCAACATTATTTAATTTTATATTTCTTGCGTTTGAGCCCCTAGCGTTTTGCTCCAGAACTTTAAATACGCTGGGAGATGGTTCAAATGAATGAACTTCTGCGCCGAGCCTCGCCGCAAGCAATGAAAAGTATCCATAATGCGCTCCGCCATCTATGAACGTATCTCCCCCCCCTATGGTCTTTAATAAATATTCAGTAAGGTCGGCTTCGTGAACTCCGTAGCGATAAATCGCAGCGGATACGGTTTCCGGGAGAATGACTTTCATTCTGTCGCCAAAAAACGTTTTAGCTATAACGGGAAAACGGAAATTAAAAAACCGTCCTATTGCTTCCAGGGCATATTTAAATAACGTACTTATTGGTTTTCGTCTTATCTTTTCAAAGCGTGAAAGTTTTTGGAAAGATGCTGCTTTCCCAAAAGCAGCGAATAAACTATCCTTCTGTGAGCTTTTTATTTCCATACTGAAAAACATTTTTTATTCTTATGAAAATTCCTTGAAATCCGGCTGTTCCCACCACCTACATTCGTCCGTCCATCCCTTCATCCGCCCATATGTCAGGCGCACCCCATCCTCAATAGATGTATTCGGCTCCCAACCAGTCAGCTTCTTGAGAAGAGAAATATCGTTCGTGAAATGCATTGGGCCGGAAACAGGCCTCCCCATGTCGCGCACGGGCTTCCCCGCAAGCTTTCCGATGATTTCAGCAATTCGCCCAACGGAAACCGACTGTCCGGAGCCCATATTCACGGGACCCGTGTGGCTGGTATCAAGAAGCTTGACGACCGCCTCGGCCGCGTCGTCCAAATAGACGACGACCTGTTTTTCGTCGAGGGATTTTT
>CAYTEE010000074.1:0-3611 GCA_964436785.1 uncultured Candidatus Saccharibacteria bacterium | reverse complement strand
ACGATATGCTTCATTCCCTCCCGGATCTCGCGGTAGAGCGTGAGGCGGCTCTCCAAATCCTTTATCTCGCCTTCCTCTTCGGGAGTAAGCGTAAGTTCCGGGACAAGCGCCTTGGACTTTATGAGAATAAGGCGGCTTGCGACCACGATAAAGTCCGCAAGCACCGAAGGGTCAACCGTCTTTAACGTGCGCAGATAGTCGAGAAAATCGTTCGTAACTTCCGCGAGGTTCACTTCCGTTATCGGAAGTTTTCTTTCTTCGACAAGTTCCAAAAGTTTCTCGAGGGGACCGGAAAAAGCGGCGGTTTTTAGATCAAAAATAAATCCGCTCATGTTGATGAAGCCGGCGCAAGCGCTCCGGGCGTATAGGCATTCGACGGATCCCACAAGAGCCAGCCCGCATAAAGTTCTGGGTTCGCGAGAAGAATTCCCTCCGCCGCCTGGATCTCTTTCCGGACCATCGCCGCATCATAAGTCGCTCCCAGATCAAAATCCTGCAGCCATGGGCGCAGCCGCGCGGAATATGCATGGAGAGGAACTGCCGGAGTTCCGCTCGCCGAAGAAGTCGAAGTTGCGGTACCGGTTCCGTTCAATACCGCAAATTTTCGTACCGCATTCTCCATCGAATACGCGATCACCTCCGCGGGATATGCCGCCGGATTTTTGTATCCCAAAAAACCGGACGCGTAATGGGAGGGATACACCATCGGCGAAACATAATCGAAATACCGGTACGCGGATTCTATTTTTTGCCCGATGCCAAGGTCGTCGTTCTGAATGGTCGCGAGCCCAAAAAGGTCCGCGGATATCTTTGCCCCAGCGAGATTCTCCCGCAGATATTTAAAAAACGAGGAGATAACGGATTCTTTGGACGCGCCCCCTTTCCACGACGGGTATCCTATCGCGCTCAAGTCGCCGTCCGAAGCGAACCTGATGTAATCGAAATTAACCTCATCAAAGCCCCGCGAAAGAACATCGCGCGCGAGGGCAACATGATAATCCCACACCTCCGGTATCGAGGGGTCAAGCCACGCAAGCCCCTTATGGTCCCGCCATATTTCCCCGGTGCTCTTATTTTTAAGCGCCCATTCCGGATGCGCCGCGGCGAGCACCTGATCCTGGAACACCGCGATGCGCCCGATCACATAGATGCCCCGGTCATGCAAAGTTTTTATAAGCGCGTTCGGTTTTTCTATCCGGATCTCGCGTTCCGCTCCCGCTTTCTGCACGTCGGCGACCCCCGTTCTGTAGGCAACCATGCCGGAATAATCTTTTATGTCTATCACGATCGCGTTCAGTTCCGTAGAGTCAATCAGCTTTATGATGCGGTCCATTGTGCGCGCCGATCCCGCGGACCAATTTGTGACGTATACCCCCTTCACGACCACGGGCGGATCAAAAAGCGGGAGTTGTTTTTCAATATCGCCGTTTACGGGTACGGCCACCTTGGTTCCCGAGGAAGAACCCAAAGAAGAAGTCGCCGAAGAAGCCATTGCATTGGTGCTCGTAGGCACCCCTGGTTTCTCCGCGCTCGACTCGCTAGCGGAGGGAGAAGAGGTGATGGTTACCTCGCGAATGTTGCTGAATAAAAAAAAGCCGCCAAGCGCTATGACCGCTAAAATGCCCAATATTTTCATCATAATAAGCCTCAAGTGGTGCTAAAGAATAATACTATGAAGCAATTGCCCTCCGCAACTATTTTTCCTATAATTCCAGGGTCCATCACGCAAACTATGGCACTCGCTTTCTACCGGAAATACCGGCCGCAAAAACTCGGCGAACTCCTCGGGCAGGAAACGAACGTGGAGATATTAAAGAACGCCGCCCGGCAGAACCGGATCGGCCACGCGTATTTGTTCTATGGACCGCGCGGGACCGGGAAAACGACCACCGCCCGCCTCCTCGCCAAGCTCTTGAACTGCGAAGAGCGGGAGGCGAACTCTTCCTTTATGAACGAAGGCGAACCATGCGGAACCTGCCGGACATGCCTTGAGATAGAGAACGGCAACGCACTCGATCTTGTAGAAATCGATGCCGCATCAAATCGCGGCATCGACGAGATACGGAATCTTAAAGAGAACATCGGCGTTTCTCCCTTAAGCAGTAAGTACAAGGTCTACATCATTGACGAAGCGCATATGTTGACGGGCCCGGCATTTAACGCGCTCCTCAAAACGCTCGAGGAACCGCCACGGCACGCCGTGCTTATTCTCGCGACCACCGAGTACGAAAAGCTTCCCGCAACGATCACCTCGCGCACCCAGCGCTTTCTTTTCAAAAAACTCTCAAGGCAAACTATCCTCGCAAAGCTCACTCAGATCGCCAAACTGGAGAAGATAAAAATTTCTCCCGACGCGCTCGAGCTCGTCGCCGCGGGCGGCGAGGGAAGCTTCCGAGATGCCGAGTCCCTCTTGGACCAGATAAGCGCGGCGGCGGATACGATAGACCTCCCTACCGCCGAGCGGCTAACCGGACGCGTGGGACTAAAGAAAGTTGAGCAGCTTGCGGAGCTTGTTCTCGCGAAAGACGTAAACGGAGCGCTTGCCCACCTCGCGCACCTGAACGATGAGGGGCAGAACATAATCCAATTTACGAAAGACCTTATCCACTATCTCCGCAAGGTGGTCGCGGTGAACGTCAATCCGACGCTCACGGAATTTTTAGCCACCGAGCTCACCTCCGAAGAGCTGGAGCGCTTGAAAAAACTTTCGGGGCAGGCCCCATTAGAAAATAATAGCTCTCTAACGGGGCAGGCATCCACGGAATGGACCGTAACATTTATCAAAAACTTGATCCGCGCATACGGAGAGATGCGCTATAGCCCGTTCGCCTCGATACCGCTCGAGCTGGTGCTTATTGAAAGTTTAAAGACAAAGGAATCATAGGATTAATAAGTTTCATGTGTCAGGCGTCTTGCATCAGGTAATACCATTTTGAAAAAGTGACACAAGATAGAAAACAAAACATCCCCATTGCGGGGATGTTTTGTTTTTTGTCACATGCCGCTTGACACATGACACTTGACGCTTGCAGCTATTGCGTCTGTGAGAGAATCACAGTTCCCGGAGGAATTTCGGTGTCAGGCGCAGTTACTGTAACCTGCCCGGAGACGGCATCCTGGAAAACCTCATATTGAGTATCATAAGTAGTGTTGTCTGTATAATTCCCCGTGCTTGGATCAAATGGAAGCGTCACGATATAGGTTGGCACGATACAGGCAGCAATATCATAATCTCCTCCAGCTACGTCGGAGCCCATATTTGTTGCAGCCGCAGGAAGCGCAACAGCACAATTGAAGTTCCCACTATTCTCTACTTTATTCTGCTGGATTGCGCTCAATATCTGGGTTATGGCGGCTTGTCGCTTGGTGTTCCGTGTAAGCGCAAACTGACGGCCCGGGTTCACGGCAACGATCACCACTCCTGCGAGAATCGCAAGAATTCCGATAACAACCAGAAGTTCAATAAGAGTAAATCCTCCCAAGTTTCTCTCCGAGAAATTTGGGTGGATAAACCCTCCTAAGTTTTTCTTAGAAAAATTTTGGAGGGTAAAATCGCTGTTTTTCTTCATGAGTAAAGGATTATCTTTCGACCTTTGAATTGGTTCTATTAT
>CAYTEE010000073.1:0-3705 GCA_964436785.1 uncultured Candidatus Saccharibacteria bacterium | reverse complement strand
AGCCTTCTCCTTCCTCGCTCAGAGGGAAACTCAACAAGAGAAGCCCACAAATGCATCATTGTGCATCATCCTTTCTGCCATCGTTCTACCTCTTCACGCAGTCAGGGCACACCCACTTGTCAGTTCCGGGAATCCTCTCCCAGCCCTGCTTCTGTGCCTCGGCCAACACGAGATACCGACTGTACGGTTTCTCGTACCACACGACGCAACCAGCCTTCTTTGGATCAGAACACACAAGAACGGTCCGTTCCGGCTCCATCTCTCTATCTCCCCCATTGAACAGCAGCCCGCTCAAAACAGCTTTTCACACTTTATTACAAATTCGCCGAAAGTCAAAAAAACCGCTTCGCCTGTGAAGCGAAGCGGTCACTTATGTGGCAGGGTACCAACTGAGCAACTACGAGATGACCTCCAGTTCGGACGGGTCGTAGCATCCCTCCGTTCCGTCTTTGTGGAGCACGTCGTAGCAGAGACCATGAGAATCGTGGTGGGTAATGACTTTCCCTTGGACACCCCACTTGCGCTTCGCCCATCCTTCTTTGGTCCACTCTTCTCGCTTGCTCCAGTTCGCCTGCGTGGTCTTCACAAGCGTCCCAGGAGAAATCGGTGGATACTTTCCTGTGGCCATTCGGAAACCCTCCCTCGGCTAGGATTAAGAAGTGAAACTAAAATAAGCATAACAGGACGTATCCTGTGTGTCAAGGTTTTTTTGAACCTTTCCTTCTCTGGCGTTCTAAATACGAGGCGTTTTCCGAAGCAAACCGCTTTTCTTCGCCAGCACCTTAATCTCATCGCGCAAGAGCGCCGCCAACTCGAAATCCAAATTATTCGCCGCTTCCCTCATGTCTTTTTCTTTCTGATGCACAAGTTCCTCCATTGCTTTCCGGGATTTGGGAAGAGGTTTTGATTCCAATTTCAACACCTCGCGAACGTCGGGCAAAATATCCTTGATCGCCTTCTCAATTGTCTTCGGAGTAATTCCGTGCTTTTTGTTGTATGCGAGCTGAACCTCGCGGCGGCGATCGGTTTCGTTTATCGCGCGCTCCACGGAGCCTGTAATGACATCCGCATAGATAAGCACCTCGCCCGCCACGTTCCGCGCGGCGCGGCCGATGGTCTGGATAAGCGAGGTTTCACTCCGTAGAAATCCCTCTTTGTCGGCGTCCAGGATGGCAACGAGCGAAACCTCCGGCAAGTCCAGTCCCTCGCGCAGGAGATTTACGCCCACCAGCACGTCGAACTTTCCCTTCCGAAGATCGGTGAGGATCCGGATCCTATCCAGCGTCTTCACATCGCTGTGCAGATAATTCACTTTTATTTTCTTTGCGTCATGGAGATAACTGCTTAGATCCTCCGCCATTTTTTTGGTAAGCGTAGTGACAAGCACACGCTCCTTCTTTTCTATGCGCCCCTCGATCCGCGGAATCAAGTCGTCCACCTGCCCGCGCGCGGGACGGATGGTAATTTTCGGGTCACCCAAGCCCGTGGGCCGTACAATTTGTTCGACGATTCCAGACGCTTCGCCTGCTCCGATTGGAGCATCGGAGGTCGGGACTCCGACCCCACGGCGTCGGAGCTGCTCAACCGCTTCGCGGCTCTTTTTTAATTCGTACGCCCCGGGCGTTGCGGAGGTATAAATTATCTGCCCGACCCGCGCTTCGAATTCAGGAAATCTCAGGGGGCGGTTATCCGCGGCGGAAGGGAGGCGGAATCCGTATTCTATCAGCGTCTTTTTGCGCGACGCATCGCCTTCGTACATCCCGCCCAACTGCGGAACGGTAACGTGCGATTCGTCGATAATTGTCAGAAAATCGCGCGGCCCGCCTTCGCCGAGGCTACGGCGGGTAAAGAAATAGTCCAAGAGCGTCTCCGGCGGCTCACCCGCGCCCCTCCCCGAAAGATGGCGCGAGTAATTCTCGATGCCATGGCAGTAGCCGACTTCTTTTATCATCGCAAGATCGAACTTCGTTCTTCGCTCAAGGCGTTCCGCTTCGAGTAACTTTCCTTCCTTTTCAAAGAGCGCAAGGCGCTCCGCGAGTTCTTTCCGTATTGCTTTGATCGCCCGTTCGCGCTCGGGAAATGGAGTGATAAAATGCTTCGCCGGGGCAACATAGAGCTCATCTTTTGTTGGAGTTGTTCCGGGACGAAAGCCGACCACGGGATCCACTTCGTATATTTCCCTTATCATGCCGTTTTTGACGTCGAGATCATAAATAATTTCCCGATCCGGTGGCATGATCTCCCAATGTTCGCCGCGCAGGCGGAACGTGCCGCGCTTCAAGTCCGCCGTAGTGCGCGTAAATTGGAGTTCTATCAGTTTCCGCATCAAGTTCCTTCTCTCTATCGCGTCCCCTTTCTTAAAATGCAGAATGTTTTCCGCATATATCTCCGGCGCGCCCAAGCCGTATATGCACGAAACTGATGCAACCACGATGACATCCCTCCGCGTTAAAAGCGCGGTCGTCGCCGCGTGGCGAAGCCGGTCTATCTCGTCGTTGATCATCGCCTCCTTCTCGATATAGGTGTCCGTGGTCGGCATATACGCCTCCGGCTGATAGTAGTCGTAGTACGAAACGAAATAATTCACGGAATTGTGCGGAAAAAGCTCACGGAACTCGTTACAGAGCTGGGCCGCAAGCGTTTTGTTGTGAACGATAACAAGTACCGGCTTTTGAACCGCCAAAATGACATTCGCGGCCGTAAAGGTTTTCCCCGAGCCGGTTACGCCCAAAAGCGTCTGATGGCGATACCCCTTCGCGAGCCCTTCGGTTAATTGCCGGATTGCCTTCGGTTGATCTCCAGACGGCCTGAATTTAGAAACCAACTTAAAATTAGCACTGTGCATTGTTGTGTAGGCTGGCTTGCCCCGTTACCAAACGAGCGGCATTTATCCGTTCCGCACGGTAGCGCGAAGAACGCACCGCTTGTTTTGGTGCGGGGTCGCCCGATGGTTCGAATTTTGAGACTAACTCAAATTCATTCATAAAAATACAGAAACTCCCCTCGCGCTAAAGATACAGGGAGGCACTATGGCAGTGTAAAATCGTGAAATTAAAAAGTCAAAAATCCAAATGTACATCCAAAATTGACAATAGATATTTTATGATCTATAATACAAACAGAACCCAAATCAAGGAGGGAGAGATGAACCTCACAGAAAGGATTGCTGATCTGCTGTTGGTTTCTTTTGTCGTCGGGCTGGGGCTAACGGGAAGTGGCTGCCTGCTCGCCGATAGCATCATTGGCACCGATGCGGTTTCCGAAAGTATCTGGGTGACCGAATACGCGGTGGGGTTTCTCGGTATCATCGGTGTAGTAGGGATGGTATTATCGGTTTTCTCCGACCCGTAAAGCCCACCGCCGATCATATTGAATCCCAGCGCACGCCCGCAGGTACCCCCCATTCCGAAAGAAAATCAGGTAGCCCCCAGTCGCGCACGCGCGACTGGGGCACTTTTTTGTTTTCTCATTTCCTCTGCTACAATTACTGTATGCTTGAGATTATTCTTCTTATTATCATTCTTGCCGCGATCGCGCTCGGCGGGATCTTTCTTTGGCAGTTCGCGAAAAAATATGAACAAAAAGGAGATTCCCAATCGCTCCTTATGCTCCAGAATCAGCTGAACGAACTGAACCGGACGATGGACACAAAGCTCGGGGAGTCCACAAAAGCGATGCGCGACCAATTCGGCGAGAGCGCGAAGA
>CAYTEE010000072.1:0-3862 GCA_964436785.1 uncultured Candidatus Saccharibacteria bacterium | reverse complement strand
CAAAAAGCGCGGGGTACGCCGCTAGAAATATCTCAAAAACAAGAAGAGGAATGAGCAGTACCCAGGCAACGTAGACGAGAACAAAGAACACGGCAAGGAGCGCGTAGACAAAAAGGCCGATAAGGATCCGCCCGGATCGGAAAAAGATCCCCACTATCCTCCCTACAATGCTGAAGTCCTGGTAGAGCGGGTGGAAAAAATAGCGGGCGGTAAGAGAAAGCGCGAAAACGCCCTCAAGCTTTCCAAAAGCCCGGAGAAAATAATGGAAGAGTACCCTCGAGCCGTCGCGGTACCAGTGATGGAAAAAACGAAGAATGTGATACAGGAAGCGATATACCAAATACGCCGGGGCGAAACTCATCCCTCACCTTTGGAGAAGCGTACTCCTCCCATTATGGTTATTCGACTTGAGCATATATTGAGCACACACATGGCCTATTAACCTGCCTCAATCCTTATGGAGAAAATATACTCCTCCAAAGGTGAGGGACCATGCCCTCATTATACCCCAAGCTTCAGAAAAGTTTTGCCTGGGGAGGAATTTTTGGTTTTTCCGGCACGACGCTCGGCACAAGCTCGGAGGCCCCGCCGCCCGCAACGATCGCGGGAAGCTTCAAAAAACTTTCCTTAAATTGCTCAAGCACCTGCGTGGAGCGGAGCGCCGCGGCCGGATGGAATAGGGGCACCACAAGCCGGCCATTCACGCGGAACGCGTGCCCCTGATCGCGGGAAATCTTCGCCTCGGGGAGAAAATAGTTCATCGCGAAGCGCCCCAGGGGGACTATCACTTTGGGGTCAATAATCTCTACCTGCCGCGTGAGATACGGCTTATATACTTCGATCTCCTCGGGTAAAGGGTCGCGATTCTCCGGCGGGCGGCGCTTTACGATGTTCGTAATATAGACGTCCTCCCGCTTCCACCCGAGAGATACAATTGCCTCATTCAAAAGTTGCCCGCCGCGCCCCACAAACGGGCGCCTCAATTGGTCTTCGTGAAATCCCGGCGCCTCGCCGATGAACATCACCGCGCAATCGGGATTCCCTTCCCCAAAGACGAGGTTCGACTGCCGAAGCGGAAGCGAAACGTCCTTCGCAATTTCCGCTTCAAGTTGTTTGAGAAGCTCTAGTTTTGTCATGCGTAATTCAAATTCCCATCCCGCGCGCCGCAAGCCCTACGACGACAATCCCCAAAAAATTCATCGCGAAGGAGAGGGGGATAAAGATGGCGCTCCTGGTGCGGGCAATTCCCAACATCGTAATCCCAATCTCGTCCGGAAGAGGAGAGGCGATCACAAGCGCACCGATGAACGGAACAAAAAAGCGAAAGATCCGCAAATGAAAAATGTATTTCCACCTCCTTTTCCGCGCCTGAGAAATGAGGTACGAAAAATCCCCAAGAATGTGGTCGCGCAGAAATTTAAAAATAACGAAGTCCCCAATGGCGGCGCCCGTGGCGCCCGCAAGCGCGATCGGGAAAAGGGGCGCCTGCGTCGCAAGTTCTCCCAAAACCGCCATAGCCGGAAACACGGTAAATACGGAGGTGAAAAAAATTCCCGCGAAGAACGCGCCAAGGAGAAAAAGATCCCCGAGTGCGCTGAATGCCTGCTCCAGAATGCCGCCTGCCACAAGATACACGGCAAAGAAAACACTCGCCGCGATAATGCCAATATCGCTTCGCATGCGCAGACGATGTTCCTGGAGCGATGTCATGGAATAATATCCATTATAGCACCGGACGCGCCACGAAATGGAAAACCGCCCGCAAGGGGCGGTTTTCTTCTTGACCCAAGCTTATCGAAGGTTAGCGGCAAATTACTTTAAAAACTTGAAGGTCGAAAGAATATCTGAAAACATCTTTTCTGTTTCTATTTGATCGCCATACGCAACAGCATATATCAAGTACGAATTGCCACCCCTGTCTATGCTGGTGTTAATAAATAACTGACCATCGCTACTTTTCCCAAAACTGATCTGCGAAGCAACTCCGTCAACTACTACCGATTTAGGAGATTTATATATATCGTAACCCTCAAGTCCAACCTCCGGATTCACGAACACATTGAATGTAGTTCTTTGATTCAACTTTTGTCGCAAGAAAACCTTTTCTGCAGTTTCGGTATGCTTTTCAAATTCCGGAGGATATTTGAACTGATACTTATAGGTTGCGTTGCTGTATATACTCCAAGTTGCCATTTCGTTACTTGGAGGTAAGGGCAATGGAGTAGTGCTAGTTTGCGTGCCTTGCGAATTGGTCGGCTGCTGGTCTGTCGCCACAGGAGAAACCGGCTTCTTGAATAAGGCCACATATCCCACCACGCCAGCCACAACGACAACGAAGACAATCAGCACTATGCTTGTGAATCCTTTTTCGTTCATGTGCATATTATAGTAAAGTTGCCGACCGCAATCAACCACAACGGCGCACGAAGTTTTCTGATTGCGCGATTTAGGCCTTTTGGTTCCCCGAAAGCAGAAAAGCCCCGCAGGGCTTCTCATGACAACTTGTGCTTCGGTGACGGAATACGCCACTTACTTACATTAAGCTCCACACAAGATTTACATCACCCTTAGTATAGCCAAATTACCCCTATGGGGTCAAGGAGTTATTAACAGGCATATTTAGGCCAAATTTACTAGCCGGAAACTTAATAGATTCGCTGATTGTAAGCTTGCTATAAAAATGATCTTTGCCATAGGTGTATTTCGCATAGATTGCGTTAGAGGCGACATCAGTTGCTTGAACCACTTTTGAGCTTCTTGAGTCTACATAACGAATATTCAAATTGTGTGTGAATCCCCATTGAGTAAAAGCCTTGATCTTTACGTAATCGGCTAATGAGTTTATAGATTTTACTTTGGTCGAATGATTATCGAGTAGTAAAGTAATATCTTCATGTGCGCTCTTAATAGTTTTTTTTACCAAAAATGAAAGGAGGTAGTTGTAGCACAAATTTTTATCTTCAAGTATTTTCTTATTATCAATATTTAGCTTATCGGCAACAATATACGAAATTGTATAATCGTTTGTACTGCACAATTTGTTAAAAATGAACTGTTTTTGTGGGAAGGATAATTGACTTGCTTTCACTTCTTGAATAGAATTTTTGGCGCAAAATTTTCTCATAAAGTTAATTATGCGTTTACTTTTTTGAGGAGCAAGCAGAGTGATAACAAAATATCTCTCTTTTGTTCCTAAATCGCCGGATTCGTCAATGAAAAAAGTTTTCATGGATTTACTGTGTTGTGTGAACGTGAAAACCGCACACCCGACAAATACCATTTGTATTACTATTTACGTTTACATGAAATTCAAATCTATTTTCTCCACACACAGGGCAAAGAACCGAGCCGCTTCTTTTATCTAAATCTTTTATATATCCCAGAACAATCCTCACGTCTTTTATGTATTTATTAACTTTTTCGGGGTCGCCCAAATAGCCCTCAACCCATAAATTAGTAGTAATGCGTCCCGCAGAAGTTTCTTTATATAAAATTTTTCCTTCATTTAATAATTTTTCCCAATACTGTCTTGTTTTCCCGTACGCATTGGCAAGATCACGAGAAGACATAAGCCGCGCTTTATGGGGTATATACCCATGCTCCTCCATAAATTTCGTGCTTTCTTTAATCCCTTCGGCAATAACTTTGATTTTTTCTTCCCGTTCTTTTGCTTCCTTAATATTTACTTCCAAACTTAAAGTACCACCGCTTGAAGTCATGGCATGCCAGTAAAATTTTCTGGGCATCTCTTCTTTTTTCAGCATAAAACGAGTATAGCAAAAAGGTTGCTTTTGGCAACCCCTCGTCAAAATCCGGATGGTAATTCTTGCCAAAGTGTGTCCTCGGGCAGAGTCGAACTGCC
>CAYTEE010000071.1:0-3922 GCA_964436785.1 uncultured Candidatus Saccharibacteria bacterium | reverse complement strand
TCTCGGAACTTCACTATTCTATATCCTTACTTCTAAATTCTCAATACTAATTACTCGGCGGAGGTCCGGTTGGCCCCTTCATGTTCGGCGGACTCGTAGGGCCCTTGAACCCCTCTGGCACACTACTAAAGGGGGACCCTGGAAGAAGGTGGGGGCGCTCTCTTGTTGCCCAAAGAAAGATCGCTATCAAGGCGACGAGAATGATGGTGAGCACTCCGATAAGTTTAAGTACGAAATGGCGCATAACCCTAAAAATAAATCATCTTTCGGTAATTTTATCACGAGCCGCTCCAAAAGCTAAACATCTCATTTAGAAAAAAAGCAGAGCCCCAAGCAGAAACGTGTCCTGCGAGGGGCTCTTGGCGTGATGGAACACTGAGAGTCGGGTCACTGCTTGATCGTGCCGCCGTTCGTGTTGGGATTGCCACAGTGAGGACAGGGACCTGCCCCGTCTTCGAAATTCGTGCTGTAGTCGCCCTTCACTTCCTTGCGGCCGTTCGCGGTGCCGATGGAGTGGTAGGTCATCGAGTCATAGTGGTAGATGCGAGAGCCGTCGGGCATCTCCCAGTACCAGCAGTTCGGCCCGCACTCGGTCACGAAGTTGACCTTCTTGCCGGCTCGACGAGCCAGCGTGACCTCGCCCGGAATGAACCGCGCACCCTTGCTCATGTCCTCCGCGTCGGTGCGGGGAAATGAGATTCCGGTGTCGCCGTCGCCGCCCTTCCTGCTCTCCAGCGCGTTGACTAAGAAACCGAGCATAGCCATCTCACTCATATCGGAATACCTCGCTCTTCCCATGATCTTCCCGCTCCTTTCCGTTGTGGGTCGCGTTGTTATCAAGCCACAATAGCCCGCCTCTTGCGCTGTTGCAAGCATAGCATATTTTAAACTCAAAGTCAATCCCAAATAAAAAACCATCATTTCTGCTGTTTCTTGTGCCCAGCCCTTATGAAAATATTTTCTTTTCCTGCTAAAAACCGCCAGTTCCGTTTTGAGTCAAAGAACTCCTGCAACAGCACGCGAAGTTTTCCGGTTGTATGCCTGCCTGCCGGCAGGCAGGACTTAGGCATTTTGCCTGCCCGTCCGTAGTCCGCTAACTGGCGGACGAAGGCGGGGCTAGGAGCGCAAGCGGAAAACGAGTAGCCTGCACTGAGCGAGCGTAGCGAGTTGAAGTGTGCCCTCGAGAGGAATCGAACCTCTATCACGGGATCCGCAATCCCGTGTCCTGTCCGTTGAACGACGAGGGCAATATTTATACCGCCAGCTTAATGTATCCCTCTTTCGTTATTTTCTCAATTATCTTGCCCCGACCTTGCGTCGGGGTTGAACGACGAGGGCGTTCAGAAGCCGAAAAATCTTTCCAGGTTTTCGAAGAACGACGCGGGGAGTTCCTCCTGGGGAAGGCGGGAACTTAATGCCGATTTTACTTCTTCTCCGCGGTTTTTGGGAACAAGAACATGAAGCGGTGGCCGGAACTTGCGGCGGAGGCGGAATCGGAGATCCGCCCATTCTCCAGGGCTATCCGTTTCGATGTCGAACGCTTCGATTTCCGCATAAGGGTACTGTTTCTGCCCGACAATTTCAACTCCGCTATCGGCGACCCTGAACTCGAACTCCTTCGGCTTGTTGTTCGCCCAGACGATGACGAGTATCTCCGCAAGCACGACGAAAAAACCGAACAGGAAGTTTCTCTGCCATATCGCCACTCCCAAGACGAGAGCCGCGACAACGATGCTTATCCAGTACCACGAAATATCTTTCGCGCGGTATTCGAACTCGGGGGATTTCCAACGCACCTCCATATTCTTTACTTTATCATGGATTTTCTCCCGGCTCAACGAACTGTATTTGACGGTTACGCCGGTGGTACTTTCACTTCTGCCAAGTATGCCTTTCGGAACCGCGGTTCGCTCGCTCCAGCGGCTCGCGCCCGCTGCCTCTCGCTCCGACGGCTCTTTTGGAGACCAAGCCCGTCGGAGCTCCGAGAGCTTCCTCAAAACATACTTGGCAGAAACACGGTATTTAAGAAATCGTCACTGTCACATCTTTTCTTCTGCGCGGATCACGCTTTTGCGGCAACCGCGGCGATGACCGTTTTTGCCCCCGCGCGCTTCAAGCACCGCGAGACTTCGTGGAGCGTCGCGCCAGAAGTTGTGACGTCGTCCACAAGTAGAATGTTTCTTCTAATAATAGTTGGATCGGTAACCGCGAAACATCCTTGGACATTCTCGCTCCGCGTTTCGCGGTCCTTGGCTTCGCTCTGTGGCGGAGCGTTTTTTATTTTTATAACAGCGCCGTCAAGTACCGGCAGGTGGAGGCGCTCGGCGAGCGCGTTTGCGATAAGAAACGATTGGTTGAACCCGCGTTTTCGTTCGCGCTCAGGGGAGAGCGGTACGGGAACGATCGCGAATCCCTCGGCCGCGAGATTTACGGACACAAGGTAGCGCGCGATGAATTCTCCCAACGGAGCCGCGGCATTTCGCACGCCTTCGAATTTAAGCCCATGGATAAGGTTGCGAAGGGTCTCGTCCCGGTAATCTCCGGCGGCGCCAAGGACATAGGGACAATCGCGGTGGCATATTTTCTTGCCGTACGGAAGCCGCGCGCGGCAGGAGCCGCAGAAGAATGTCGTGTTCCGGCGCAGATTCGCCTCGCACGCCGCGCAGAGGGGGACTTCGCCGCCAACTTTCCGCTTGCATCCGAGGCAGATACGCGGGAATACAAGATCGAGGAACGCGGCGGATGCCCGTTTGGAGAAAAGAACGGCTTTGGAAAAAGGATCCATATAGGGATATAATTATTATAGAAATCATACAATGGCAAGCTCAATAAAACTCGGTGGCATTCTCTCCGCCTTGAACCCGTTTCGAACGCTCAAGCAGAAGGTGTTCCCTTCGTATCTTGGAGTTGATATCGGCACAACATCCATCAAGGTCGTTGAGGTAAAACAGGGGAAGCATTTGCCCGAACTCGTGAATTACGCCGTCCTTGAGGCCGGGGATTATCTTGGGCGCTCGAACAGCGCGCTTCAGTCGAGCACGTTGAAGTTATTCGACCAGGAGGTGATCGAGTTCTTGAAGGCGGCGCTCCACCGGATGAAGCCTGCGAGCACCGAAGTCATCGCGTCCATTCCGGTATTTTCCGCATTTCTTACGGTGCTGAACTTCCCGGACATGACGTCCGCAGAACTTGAAAAAACGATCACGTTCCAGGCGGGGCAATACATCCCGCTTCCGATCTCCGAAGTCGCTATCGAATGGATAAAGGTGGGCGAATTCGAGGATGAGCGCGGATACAAACAGCAGCAAGTTCTCCTTATCTCCGTTCCGCAGGAGCAGATCGCGAAATATCAGAAGATCTTCCAGGAGGCGGGCCTCACGCTCCGCGTTCTTGAGATCGAAAGCTTGGGTCTTGCCCGGGCGCTCGTCGGCGGGGATCCGACGCCGACCCTGATCATCGACATCGGAAGCCGTTCTACCAACATCTCGTTCGTCGAACGCGGCCTTTTGAGGTTTAATAGCCAGACCGATTTTGCCGGCGCTTCTCTTACGCAAGCCCTTGTTGCGAGCCTCAATATCAACCCGCGGAGGGCGGAAGAGCTGAAGCGCGAGAAGGGCATTGTGGCAACCGGCGCCGATTATGAGTTATCCACAATAATGTTGCCGTTTTTGGATGTTATAATAAATGAAGTAAAGAAGGCTCACTTCAGCTACAAGAGCCAGTTTCCCGCGAGCGCTCCGATCGAGCGCGTGGTTCTTGCGGGTGGCGGGTCGAACCTTACGGGCATTGAAAAATATGTTGCCCGGGAAATGGAGCTCTCGGTGGTGAAGGCGGCCCCTCTTGTCCGCTTTGAGTATTCCCCGATCCTTGAGCCGGTGGTTGGCGAGCTGAATCCTTTGATGAGCGTTGCTCTTGGCCTTGC
>CAYTEE010000070.1:0-3925 GCA_964436785.1 uncultured Candidatus Saccharibacteria bacterium | reverse complement strand
CGTACATGGTGCCGTTATCCGAGTAGACGCCCGGCACTTCGCCATCCGGATACCGCGAGCCGCCGCAAAGCGTGACGTTCTTCGGGTCTAGATGTCCCCTGGTCTCCCGGAAATACTTATGCCTGTAGAGCAGATACTCATGGAGCGCAATGCTTGAGACGCCAAGCGCCTTCGTGTCGTTTACCGAGAGACCCTTCATGTCCTCGTCAGCTTCCACGGAGTAGCGCACCCAAATCGCATAGTCATGGTTCGTCTCACGATCCGAACGGATCTGATCGAAATCATCGGCGTACCTCCGGCTCGGAAAAAGCTCATTGCACTTCACAAAGAGACAATTTGAGGTCATACCCGCGAGAACCACGATCAGCCGATTGAACCCCTCCTGACGCGGGGGAATTACGATGTGCGAGAGGCTCTTATCGATACCGTGCTCCTTATAGAACTCCTCCCACGTGGTGAGGAGCTCATTCCTCCATGCCGGAAGCCCGTTAGCCTCCTTTCGCATAAATAGCTCCTCCTTGTGCGAGTTAACAAACATAAGCCCTCAGTGGACTTACGACTTCCATAAGTAAAGAACGCCCTATATCGGTCTGTCAACCGCTTTTTTTCTCTAAACAATCAAGGGCTTTCTTTTCTTGCGGCTATTTTCCCATCAAACTTACTGCAAATCTCCTTTCGGGATAACCATAAGTGAAGGCGAGTTTCCCATAAATAATCGAGGACTTTCTTTTCTTGTAACCATAAGCACAGGTTAGCGAGAAGTGTATGAGCGGAGCGCAAATTTTTCTATCGTAAATTTTATGGTCAAAAAATCCCCAACCCCAATAACCGAGAGGTTTCGTTTTGCGGCGACCATAAGTGACACTTCGTAAGAAATTATCGAGCGGAATGAAATTTTTCTGACTATACATTTTGTGGTCGGAAAAACCCCACAACTTACTGCAGATATCCTTTTGGGCTAACCATAAGTGAAGGCGAGAAAGAAATAAACGAGCGCAGTGCACCTGCCTACCGACAGGCAGGGATTTTTTGAAAATAAATTTGATGGTCGGAGGCACGACGGGTACCATCAAATTTACTCAAAAAATCAAACGAAGCGAGTAATATTTCTCTCGCCGTAACGGGTTGCCCAAAAGGAGATCAAAGATTCTCGAATCCTTCTAATGCCTCCACCCTCTTATGATCCCGTATTTTCTCCAATGCCTTCGCTTCGATCTGCCGGATGCGTTCGCGCGTGACGCCGAACACCTTCCCCACTTCTTCGAGCGTATGCGTCACGCCGTCCTCGAGCCCGAACCGCATCGTCAATATCTTCCGTTCGCGCTCGGTCAAATCGTCCAAGATCTCTTTTATCAGGTCGCGCGCCAGCGCAAGCGCCGCAAGCTGGGAAGGCGCGGCGTTTTTCTCGTCCGCGATAAAGTCCGAAAGAGTCGAATCCTCTTCGTCCCCCACCGGCGCCTCTATCGAAAGCACTTCCTGCGAGATTTTCTGGATCTGCCGCACTTTTTCCACTTTCATTTTCATCTCGACCGCGATCTCTTCGGGAAGCGGGTCTCTGCCCAATTCCTGGATCAATTGCCGCCGCACCTGCGTATATTTTGAAATGGTCTCTACCATATGGACCGGAATGCGGATCGTGCGCGAAAAGCCCGCAAGGGCGCGGGTGATCGCCTGCCGTATCCACCACGTGGCGTATGTCGAGAACTTGAATCCGCGCCGGTAATCGAATTTTTCTACCGCGCGCGAAAGCCCGATGTTCCCCTCCTGGATCAGGTCCAGAATGGAAAGGTTCGGCGTGCGGTTGATATACCGCTTCGCGATCGAAACCACGAGCCGCAAATTCGCCTTCATAAGCTTTTGTCGCGCTTCTTCATCTCCCTTTTCCGAGCGCTTCGCGAGATCTTTTTCTTCGTCTTTCGTAAGGAGCGCCGTGCGGCCGATCTCCTTCAAATACACCTGCACCGCGTCGGGGAGGTCCCCCTCGAACGTGAGTGCGCCCTCAAGTTCCGATTGGCTTACCTCTTCTTCTTTGCGAAGTTCGATCAATCCTCCGGTTTCTATTATTTTGATATTCGCTTTCTCGAGCCGGTCGTAGATCTCTTCAAGAAACCCGACATCCTCCTCTATCTTCGGAAAGTAGTAGATGATCTCGGAATCCGTCACAAATCCGCGGGGCCTCCCCTTTTCGATCAGTTCATGAAGCGCTTCTTCGTTGATGCGAAGGCGCTTTTCTTTTTTGGGGCTCGTTCCGCGCGGCGCGTGCTTCTTCCGCAACGCCGCCTTTTTCGTTTTTTTCTTCGGGATCTTTTTGCTCTTCTTTTTATTCATTATTGATGTGGGTGTTGAATTTCTGGAGCGCAAGCCGCACCGACTCCTCGTCCCCTTGCGCCTCCGCCTTCTGCAATTCCCGAAGAAGCCCTCCTCCCCGCTCTCTCCGATATTCTTCCGCAAGATATTTTTTGAGCTCGTCCATGTTCTCGCTCGCGGCAACTCCCGAACGAAGCGAGATGGTGTTTAAGAGCTCATCGAGCGCGGGATCCGGCGCCCGGTGCTTTCCAGAGGCAAGCAACGCAAATGCCACTTGATAAGGCTCGGGAAAATAGGGAACGCTTTCTTTTATCTCCGCGTAGTTTTCCTTAGCGCATGCGGCGGCAAGAAGGTGTTCGGAAAGCATTTCCCACCGGGAAAGCGGGCGCGCCTCTGCCTGCGGAGCCTCGGAGGGGGCGGGAGCGCGCTCCGCGCCTTCTTCTATCCGCTCCATCTCTTCGCTCAAGATCGCCTCCGCAATACCAAGCCGTTTCCCGTACTCCCGAAGCCATAGATCGCGGAGAACGGGGCTTGCGATATGCTTTATCTTCTCGAGCGCGATCCGGATATTCCGCTTGAAATCCGCGGAGCGGGACGGTACGGGCGAATCGGCGAACTCCTTGAGATACCGCTCAAAATAAAATTCCGGCGCGGGAACGGCTTCCGAAAAATGTTTATGGAAGGCCACTGGATCCGCCTGCACCGCATCGGCGGGATCCTTGAACGCGCCAAGTGTTAATACCTTTACATTAAAATCGTTCGCCTCCGCCAAGTCAATGGCGCGTTCTCCCGCGGCTAACCCCGCAGAGTCATTATCGAAACTCACCGTCATCTGATCGGTAAGCCGCCGAAGCACCCGCAGATGGTCCGAAGTAAGCGCGGTGCCGGAGCTCGCCACCGCCGTTTTCACTCCCGCCTGATAGCTCAAGAGAAAATCCATCTGCCCCTCGACCAAAAAAACATTATTATCCGAACGGATAAAATTCTTCGATTTGAAAAATCCGTAAAGCAGTTTTGATTTGTTGAAGATCGGCGTCTCCGGACTGTTCACATATTTCCCCATTTTCCCGTCATCGAGCCGTGGAAGTATTCTGCCGGTGAACCCAACCACCTTCCCCATTGTGTTATGTATCGGGAACATGATCCGCCCCCGGAAGCGGTCTATCTGCAATCCCCGCTCGCTTTTGAACGTGAGCCCAGCGCGGACAATATCTTCGGGATAAAATCCTTTATTAATAAGATGGACGTAAAGCGAATCCGGCGCGTTCGGAGACCACCCCAGCTCGAACTCTTCCATTGTCTCTTTCAATATCCCGCGCCCCGCAAGATATTTTTTTGCCTCATCGCTTTTTTGAAGCTCTTCCGCAAAATATCGCGCTGCGGCCTGATTTATATCGTACAAAAGGCCGGAAATTTTATAATCCGCAGAATTGAGCCGCTGGAGTTCCACGCCGGTCCTCTCGGCAAGCACGCGGAGCGCTTCGCCGAACTCCAGATTTTCGTAGCGCATAAGGAACGTAAACGCATCACCCCCCAGAGAACAGCCAAAACAATGCCATGTCTGCCGCTCGGGCGAGATCATGAATGAAGGGGTTTTTTCGTTATGGAACGGGCAGAG
>CAYTEE010000069.1:0-3979 GCA_964436785.1 uncultured Candidatus Saccharibacteria bacterium | reverse complement strand
AAGAAAAGATAAAAATTTTGACAAAAAAACCGGTTACGGCGAGCGAGGAAGAAAAGAGAAAAAATCCGCGCAGCCGCTCCGCGAAACTGCGTGCAATTATTAGATGTTAGCCACTAGCCCATTAGCCACTAGCGTCAAGATCAACTAATTTCTATTACCTATTACCTACCCAAAATGACATCCATTCAACCAAACAAAGAAAAGAAGTTCTCCTGGGGACTCATTGCACTCCTTGGGGCGCCGCTTATTTTTGGCGTTATTTTTCTTATCGCGAGCTACAATCAGATCGTCAATTTGGAACACGAAATTAAAACGTCGCGCGCTGAAGTTCAGAACATTCAGGCGGAGAATGCCGAATCCAAGGATAAGATATTCAATTTGTTGAGCGCGCAGAATATAGAGTTCCTTGCGGCCGAGCGGAAACTGGTTAAAGAAAAAGATCCGGAGTATATCCAAGCGCACAAATGGGCGGTCGCTTCGCAGTATTAATCGGCGTTTTTCTCCTTGCGTACGGAGTTTTGGTCTTTAAATTGTACGATCTCCAGATCACCCACGGCGCGTATTACCAGGCGCGGGCCGCCTCGAAAGAGCTTGCGGCAAGCTTTCTTGAAGCGAAAAGGGGAACCGTTTATTTTGTGGATAAAAACGGCGACCGGGTGGCAGTCGCGATAAATAAAGGGTTTCCTATCGTCTATGCCGTTCCCCGCGACGTCAAAAAGCCGGAACTTACGGCAAGCATTCTCGCTCCGCTTCTTGGCGACGAGCAGGGCGCGATCCTCAAGAAACTCTCCAAAAGCGGCGACCAATACGAGCTTTTAGGGGAAAAGGTCCCCGCGGAGAAATCGGCCGCGATCGATGCGCTCAAAATCGAGGGCATTTATGTGGCCACGGAGCCGCGGCGGTTCTATCCGTTCGATTCGATGGCATCCAACCTTCTCGGATTTGTGGGTCCCACGAGCGAGGGAGCGGGGCGGGCGGGGCACTATGGCATAGAGGAGTTTTATGAAAAAAAGCTCGCGGGTATATCCGGTGGGCTTGTAGAGAATAAATACCGGTCGCCCACGGCGGGTGAAGACGTGGTGCTCACATTGGACCCGAACATCCAGCTTCAGGCGGAGCGCGTCCTTGATGGCCTGGTCAAAACATACGAAGCGAAAGGCGGCTCTATTATCGTACAGGAGCCGGAGAGCGGGAAAATTCTTGCGCTCACCTCGCGTCCTAATTTTGATCCGAACAGCTATCACACATCTGGCCTTGAGAATTTTTTGAATCCCACAACGCAGGGGATTTACGAGCCTGGTTCCGTTTTCAAGGTGTTCACGCTCGTGGGGGCGCTGGACAGCGGAAAAATTACTCCCGAGACGACCTTTAACGACACCGGCACCCTGACTATGAACGGACGGAAGATAAGCAATTACGATTACGAGACGCACGGGCCGCGCGGGAAATCCACGATGAGCAATATCCTGGAATACTCCATGAATACCGGTGCGGTGTTTGTGGAGCGCCGGATGGGCAGGGATCTTTTCAAGAACTATGTCCAAAGGTTCGGGTTTGGCGAGAAGACGGGCATCGGACTCTTGGGAGAAGTCGCGGGCGATATCCGGCGGTTGAGCCCCAAGGAAAAAGATATTGCGTTCGCCACCGCCGCGTACGGGCAGGGAATCGCCGTAACGCCGCTTGAACTTATCAACGCGGTCTCGGCCGTTGCGAACGGCGGAACGCTTATGCGGCCATATGTTGACGCGTCGCTTTCTCCCTCCGTTATCCGTTCGGTCGTTTCTAAGGACGCGACGAAAAAAGTTACCGAGATGATGGTTTCGGCGGTAACGAAGGCGAAGGTTGCGGAGATCTCCGGCTATGCGATTGCCGGGAAGACGGGCACGGCGAATGTGCCGGATTTCAAGAACGGCGGGTATACCGACGATGTTATCAACACCTATGTCGGGTTTGCTCCCGCCGCGAATCCGAGATTTTCCGTGCTGATAAAACTTGATGAACCGCTCGGCAAACAGCTTGCCGGCGTGACTGTAGTGCCCGCGTTCCGCGAGATTGCGGAGTTCGCTTTGAATTACTATAATGTTCCTCCCGATCGCCTGGAGACGGCAACCGGGCTTTAATTATGCGCAGGCTTTTTCTTTCGGTTTTAAGGTGGAAGCTGAAGAAGCTTTCCCAGCTTACCATTTGGCGGTACCGGCCCGGCATTATCGGCGTTACGGGAAGCGTGGGGAAAACTTCGACGAAATTCGCCATTGCGGCGGTTCTTTCGAGCGAGCGGAGAGTGCGGACTTCGCGGGGGAATTTCAATAACGAATTGGGAGTGCCGCTCACTATTTTGGGAGATTGGGACAAAATAAAGGGGATTTTTTTCTGGCCCAAGGTATTCTTTACGGGGATAAAAAATATCATCATAAAGACTGAATATCCGGAAATCCTTGTTCTGGAATACGGCGTGGATAAGCCGGGGGATATGAAGTATCTCTTGGATATCGCACGGCCGAATATCGGCGTTATCACAGCGATCGGGGCAACGCCGGTGCATGTGGAGAATTTTTTGGGGCCGGAGGAGCTTGTCCGCGAGAAAGGGAAAATTATTGACTATCTTCCCACCGCCGGTTTTGCGGTTTTGAACCGCGACGACGAAACGGTAATGAATCTGCGGGGCCGGACGCGGGCGCACGTGATGACATTCGGGTTCTCGAAGGATGCGGAGGTGCATATTGCGAATTTTGACCATAAATCCGAGAACGGAAAGCCGCTGGGCATCGCCTTCAAGCTTGAGTATGCGGGAGGGTTCGTGCCCGTGCGCATCGAGGGCGTATTCGGAAAGGCGCAGGCATATGCCGCATCCGCCGCGGCCGCGGTTGGAATTATCTTCGGGCTGAACATGGTAAAGATCTCAGAAGCCCTCAAGAATTACCGTACGGCGGGAGGGAGGACACAGCTTCTGCCGGGCGTGAAGGACACCTATATTATTGACGACAGCTACAACGCAAGCCCGCTTTCGATGCACGCGGCGCTCGATACGCTCCAAAATCTCCCGGGGAAACGGAAAATCGCTGTTTTGGGGGATATGCTGGAACTTGGCGGATACGCGATGGATGCGCACCAGTTTATCGGCACCGTGGCGGCGAAAATTGTGGATGTTCTGGTAACCGTTGGCCCGCGCGCGAAATTTATCGCGGAAGCGGCAAGGGCAAAAGGGATGGAGAAGAGAAATATCAAGAGCTTCGATCTTGCGGAGGAAGCGGCAAAGCCGGTAGAGAATCTCATCCGGAAAGGGGATTTGGTTCTCGTCAAAGGTTCCCGCGCGATGCAGCTTGAAAAGGTGGTGGAGGAGATAGTAAGTAGCAAGTAGTAAGTAGCAAGTAGCCTCACTATTCGTTCAATTCCCGTGGGCAAACAAAAATCTTCCACCTTGTGTGGAATATTTTTGTTTGTAGCCCCAAGGGGAATCCCCGCCTGCCAAATTCGGCGGGCAGGGAACCCCTGTTCCCGCCTTGAGAAGAATTTTATTTGTACCGCCACGGGGAATCGAACCCCGGTTACTAGGCTGAGAACCTAGTGTCCTAACCACTAGACGATGGCGGCATTCCGCGAGGCCACTACCCGCCCGACTGAACGATTCAGTCGTTCGGGCGGGGACGATGGGGCCAATAATTAGCGAGTAGCCAGTAGGTAGTAGCAAGTAGCATAGTAGCAAGTAGAAAATAAACTGTAAACCATTCCCTGGTTTGCGGTACAAACAAAACGGGACCGTTCGGCAGTAAATACTACCGTTCGGTCCCATGAATCTTGAGGAGGTCGGCGACAGTGAATGCTTCCACTGCGTCTTCCTTGAGGCGCACAGTGGCGATTAACGTGTCCGGCCGTACTATCTCCCCGAGCGATGTGAACATTCGCCGACATTCACCGCAGGGATGGAGTGTTGGAGAAATAATGCCGCTCTCTTCGTCCGCTTGGGGTTCCCCAGCAACCA
>CAYTEE010000068.1:3520-4157 GCA_964436785.1 uncultured Candidatus Saccharibacteria bacterium | reverse complement strand
CGCGGGCGGAGCCGCAGAGGAAGGGGAACTTCTTTCCCATCACAAGCCGCTTGTTGAAGGGCTTACGGCAAACCATCTTGCGCTTTTTCTCGAGATGACAAAAGCGTTCTATCCCTATCCGGCCGACGAGAGCTTCATCTCGTTCTATTATTTGGACAAGGAAAGCTTGAAACGGGTCTCGGATTTTGTCGGTCAGTTCGTAAAATCGGCCCGCGCAAAAAAGAAGGAGATCCTTGCCGGCGGATTTCCGGCGCATCTTGCCTCGTTTATCAAGCAGAAGAGAGTCGATCCCAAGATCGCGGACCGCTACCTTTCTATCTCGAAAAAGATCCGTAAAAATCCGTACGGAGACGTGGGTCTTGCCGAATGGCCGGAAATAGATCCGCGAACGATTCGCGATAGGATTTATCTTGTGCTAAAGAAAAACGGGAAGCCGGTTCATTTTGAAGATATTGCCGGCTTGATAAATGAAACAAAGTTTTCCGGCCGGAAGGCGCTTGCTCCGACGGTGCATAACGAGCTCATCAAAGATGCGCGGTTCGTGCTTGTGGGGCGGGGGATCTACGGCCTCGCGGAGCAGGGATACGAACCGGGAACGGCAAGGGAAGTGATCCACGGGATATTAAAGAGACAGGGG
>CAYTEE010000068.1:0-3510 GCA_964436785.1 uncultured Candidatus Saccharibacteria bacterium | reverse complement strand
TTTCCAGGAAGTCGTGCTCGCGGTCCAGAAAGACCGGTTCTTTAAGCCGAATACCATTCTCGCGAATCTGCAGAACAAGGATTTTTTTGATCGGATGGAAGGAGGCACGTATCGGGCTCGGGTAAGCTAGGGCGTTTTTGCGCGGAGAAGTTCTTTGTTCCTCTCGCAACCGAAAAGGTATATAATAAGCGCATATGAATGCCGCGCAATCTTTAGCTCAACTATCCGATGCGGCAGGCGGACTCGGCTTATCTTCGCTCGTGAGTGGAGAACTTTTGTTCCTCGAGATAGCGGTCCTTGTGTTTTTGATCCTCTGGCCCCTGTTTCTCTCGACGTGGATGTTCTGGCGGAACGAGGAGTTCAAAAGGGGCTTGAAATGGATATTGCTCGAGATCAAGGTTCCCCGCGAGATCGACAAAAGCCCCAAAGCGATGGAGCAGGTTCTGGGGTCTATCCATGCCCTCCGGAATACCGCGAACGACTTCGGCGAAAAATATTGGGACGGCGAGGTGACCCGCTGGTATTGCTTCGAAATGGTGAGTTTCGGGGGAGAAGTGCACCTTTATATGCGCATTTATTATAAGCAGAGAGACTTGATCGAGGCGGCATTTTTCTCGTATTACAAAGATGTGGAGCTTATCGAGGTGGATGACTATGTGGACGAGCGCTTCCCGAAGGATGTTCGCGAACTTTATGCCCAAGGGTACGATATGTGGGGGTCCGAGATGATGCTTGCCCGCCCGGATGCATATCCCATCAAAAGCTATGCCGATTTCGAAGCTGTAGGGAGCAACATAGAAGGAGACCAGCAGTTTGATCCGATCTCGGCGTTTCTTGAGGTGCTCGCGAAAGCGAAAAAAGAAGAGATCGTGGGCATTCAGATCCTCGCGGCTCCGGCGTCACCCACGTGGCATAAGGAATGGAAACCGTTGGTCGAGGAATTAAGCCGTACGCGGAAGAAAAGTAGTACGGCTTCGTCGGTCACGACCAAGATCGATTTCCCCGGCGGCCCCCTTCCCGCATTCGAGGCGCAGGGAAAAGCGAAAGACAGCGGTCTTGACGATTTTTCGAAAATATTTAACCGTTCGCCGGGGGAAACGGACGCCTTGAAAGCGGTTGAAAAAAATCTTTCGAAACAGGCATTCAAATCGTTGATCCGATTCATCTATTTTTCCCCGAAATCTATTTTTTACGACAGCTATGCGCGCCGCGGACTTTCGGGGGCGTTCAATCAATATGCGTCGCTGGACTTGAATTACTTCGTTCAAAACTATTCCGTAAGTACGCGTACCAAGATCTGGAATTTCCCGTTCGTGTTCCCGAAGTGGAGAAACGAATTCAGGAAACAGCGCTTGCTCTATATGTATGTGCGCCGAAAACGTCCTATCGAAACGAAAATGGGGAAACTTCTCACCTCGTACATTTTTAACTGGAACATCCATTCGCGCACCTTTAACTTGAGCGTGGAATCGCTGGCGACGCTTTTCCATCCGCCCACGCGCTTTGTTCTTACGGCGCCGCACATGATCCGCGCGGAGAGCAGGAAAACGGGTCCGCCAGCGGGGCTTGCGATCTTCGGCGAAGAAGAGAAGCTGGAGCGTTTTACCAGAGAATGAGCCCTATTCAAACTCTTTCGTATTTATTCTTTGTCCTTGACGTTGTGGTGTTCTTCGGGTTTTTGTTCACGCTCTCGAAGGCGCTCAAATTCCGCCCTCATTTCACGTATTTTAACTGGCCATCAAAAAAAACCCTTACTTTGCGGGATACGGTACTCAAGGAGCGATGGGAGGCGATCGCGGGCAAGATAAACCTGCGTTCGGCGGAGTCCATGAAGGTGGCCGTGATAGAGGCCGATAAAATGGCGGACGACATCCTGAAACGCCTGGGGTTGAAGGGTCAGCATATGGCGGATCGCTTGTCGCAAATGGACCAGGACGACTACCGGACTCTGAAGCGCCTCTGGAACGCCCACCGGTTCCGGAACAATCTGGTACACAGCCCCGACTTCGCGTTTGCTCCGGAAAAGATACAGAAAGTGATAGAAGATTACCGCGCGTTCTTTAAGGAAGTGGGAATTCTTTGAAAATCAAAAATCAAATATCAAAATGCAAAATGACAATGAAAAGTTTAAAAGTGAATTTAAGCGTCGGCTTTATGATTGGGTTTTGAAATTAATAAAATTAATTGACAAGCTGCCGATGGATTCTGTATCTCAAATAATGGGGAAACAGCTCCTTCGAAGCGGTACAAGCGTTTTAGCCAATTACATCGAAGCAACGTCCGCAAGCTCCAAGAAAGATTTTATCAACTTTTTCACTTATTCCTTGAAATCAGCCAATGAATCAAAAGTCTGGCTAACCCTGCTTAAAGATGTTGGCAAGGGGGAGAAGGGCGAATTAGTTTGGCTTTTGAGCGAATTGGTCGAAATAGCAAATATTTTTGCTTCAAGTATTATTACCTTGAAGGGGAAGAAATAATTTTTGCATTTTTAACTGTAACTTTGATTTTTGATATTTAATATTTAATTTTGTTATGCCCAGGGCCGGAAAAATACAAATAATCAAATACGCGCCGCCGCCACCCGAACTCCCGATCTACGGGCGGGTGGACCCGGCAGATGTTTCCTTTATCGGGAGGACCAATTATATTGCCGCACTCGAGGAGAAGAGGTTCATTTTTGGCATGAAGCGCGTGGACCGCCGGCGGCATCTCTATATCGTTGGGAAAAGCGGTGTCGGCAAGTCGAAGCTTCTGGAGCTTTTGGTTCGCCAGGATATCGCATACGGGCATGGGCTTTGCCTTATGGATCCGCACGGCGACGTGATCGAGGCGGTGCTTGAGTTCGTGCCGGAGAATCGCATCGATGACGTGGTGATCATCGACCCGACGGATATGAATAATCCGGTTTCGTTTAACCCTCTGGCGAACGTCGATCCGTTCTTCAAGCATCAGCTTACGCAAGGATTGATCGAGGTGATGGAAAAGCAGTTCGGCGCGAACTGGACGCCTCGCCTGGAGCACGTGTTCCGTTTCACCTGCCTCGCACTTTTGGACTATCCCCACGCTACGATGCGCGGGATGATATCGATGCTCACGGACAGGAATTACCGCCAAAAAGTGGTGGAGTATATAGAAGACGATATGGTGAAGCGCTTTTGGGCGATCGAGTTTGCCGATTGGTCGGAAAAGTTCGATACGGATGCCATTATCCCGTTAGTGAACAAGCTTGGGCAGTTCCTCTCGGACCCCTTGCTTCGGAATATTTTCGGACAAAAAGAAAATAAGATCAACCTTGAAGAATTGATGCGGCAAAAAAAGATCATATTCATCAATCTTTCGAAAGGCCGTCTAGGGGAAGAAAACTCAAGCTTCTTGGGCTCAATGCTTATTACGAAGCTTAAACAAGCCGGGATGTCTCGTGCATCCCTGCCGGAGAAAGAACGGCACGATTTCTACCTTTATGTAGACGAGTTTCATAATCTGGTTACAGAAACATTCGAAAACATTTTG
>CAYTEE010000067.1:0-4208 GCA_964436785.1 uncultured Candidatus Saccharibacteria bacterium | reverse complement strand
GCACTCACCGGGCCGCGTTCGCTTAGCGCAACAGTTTCTTCTATTCTTCGCTCTGCGCGCTCAATCTCCCATTCCGTTTCGGCCTCGGGCGAAAATGTAAACTTAGCACGTATTGATTCATTCACATTCACCTTCACCGGATAGAGAACGTCTCCCGGAAGAGTCCCCTCCGCGGCGAACGAAACCGCGCCGCCCAAAAGCACAATGATACCCGCCGCCGCATAGACCGGCACAAGTTTTTTAAAAACCATGTCGGATACCGAACGCCAGAAGGAAGGCACAGGCATCGCGGCGCCCACCGGGTTCATTATCATATGGCGCACGATCGCGCTTCGAATCGCGTCCTTCGCTTCCGGACGGAGCATGACGTCGCGCTTTATTTTTCCGATCTTTTCAAAAATAGTCATTGGTTATGCAAAATGCGTACCCAGCTTTTTCACGGCGCGGTTCAACTTTACCGAAACGTTATTCGCGCTTATTTCGAGAATTTTCGCGATATCTCTTGGGTCCATATCGTCTATATACCTCATAGTGACGATCTGCCGCTCTTCCTCTGACAGCAATTGCAGGGTGTTCTTGACTTCGCCGAGAAGCACATTCCGCTCTATTTCTCTGCGGCCGTCCATCGCCGGCTCGAAAGCGTTCGATTCCGCAAGCAGTACGTCCAAGCTTTCTTCTTTCTTCTTCCGATAGTTGTCGATGATGAGATTGTTTGCGATGCGATAAAGAAAGGCGCGCATGTATTCAACGTCCCGCACTTCGTTCACGTATTGCCAGGCCCGCAAAAAGGTTTCCTGCACCAATTCTTCCGCGAGGCTTTTCGAGAACACGCGGAAAAAACAGTGCCGATAGAGGGCATCGGCGCAGGATTCATACGTAGCCAGAAAGCTCTTTTGTTTGTCTCCGTCCACACTCATGTTTGTAACGTTTTAAACGTGTAATTCTTACTGAACGTATCATCAATCCGGGGAAAATTCAATTGCCCGCCCCGCGTAAATCTGGTACAGTACACAACATAAACCATGAAAAAAGTCGTGGTGGTCGGAGGCGGCACGGGAACCTTTACCGTACTCTCCGGCCTTAAAAAATATCCTCTCGAACTTTCGGCCGTGGTCGCAATGTCCGACAATGGCGGCTCCACCGGCATCCTCCGGGACGAGCTTGGCGTTCTCCCGCCGGGCGATGTGCGCCAATGCTTGGTTGCCCTTTCGCGTTCGGACCAGCTCATGCGGACACTCATGAACTACCGCTTTTCGAACGGCACGCTCAAAGGGCACAGTTTCGGAAATCTTCTTCTCTCGGCGCTCGAGCGGATCACCGGCAGTTTCGATCTCGCGGTGGAAAAAGCGTCGGAGATCCTCTTACTTGAA
Organism: uncultured Candidatus Saccharibacteria bacterium; assembly: GCA_964436785.1. GTDB lineage: Bacteria > Patescibacteriota > Minisyncoccia > UBA6257 > 2-01-FULL-56-20 > CAYTEE01. Next base: position 2,838 of record CAYTEE010000067.1, on the reverse strand, counting down.
GGGAAAGTGCTTCCGGCGACGCTCGACAAGATCCATTTGATTGCCCATCTCGCGAACGGAAAAACCGTGCGCGGAGAAGCGAAAATTGAGAAAACGAACCTTTTGTCCATCAACCGCCTTTCTCTCAAACCCAGCCCGAAAGCAAATCCCAAGGCGATCACCGCGTTAACAAATGCAAATCTTATTATTTTCGCGCCCGGCGATCTTTACACGAGCATCATTCCAACGCTTCTCGTCCCAGGGATACCGCAAGCGATCACGCAAAGCAAAGCAAAAAAGGTGTATGTGTGTAACCTAATGAACAAGCTCGGTCACACGGATGGTTTCTCCGTGGAAGATCATGTTCTAAAACTCGAAGAGTATCTCGGGGGCGAGATCCATAATGTCATCGTGAACAACCAGAAGCCTTCCCCTCTACTCCTCAAAAAGTACGCACGCGAGGGAGAACATTTTGTTGAATTTAAAAAATCCGCGTCTTCGCCACGCAACTATATAACGCACGCGCTCATACGTAAAAAAGTTTTCGCTTCCGTTCCCGGAGACGCGATCCGGCGGACATTCATTCGCCACGACCCGGAGCGGCTTGCACGGCTTATTTTTAAGCGGTTTATTTTGCCAAAGTTATATTAATTCATGAAAACACGCATTATTATCCTTGCCGCCGGTAAAGGAACGCGGATGGGGAACGGTATCCCAAAAGTGCTCACGCCGTTCAGGGGAAAACCGCTCATCGAACATCTTCTTCTCACCGTGAAAGATTCTGGGGTCGATCCTCGACCGATTATCGTGGTAGGACATGGAGCCGATACAGTTATGAAAACGCTTGGCGATGAGTACGAGTATGTGCGCCAGAAAGAACAGTTCGGAACCGGCCACGCAGTCCGTTGCGCAAAATCTCTGCTTCAAGGAAAAACAGATGCGGTCTTAACACTCTATGGAGATCATCCACTCGTAAGCGCAGAAACTATTAAAAGACTCGAGAATCTCCACCGAGAGAAGGGGGAAGTACTAACCCTTGCGGTCACCACCGTTGATGACTTTTCCGGCTGGCGCGCTCCACTTGCCGACTTCGGGCGAGTAGTCCGAGACTCCTTGGGAAACATCGCGAGTATTGTTGAAGCAAAAGACGCAACACCGAACGAGCTTTTAATCCGCGAGGTCAACCCATCATTTTTTTGTTTTTCCTCAAATTGGCTTTGGGAAAACCTCGAAAAATTGACAAATCAGAACGCAAAATGCGAATATTACCTTACTGACCTCGTGGGGATTGCTATGCAAGAAGGACATTCTATCCCGTCATTGAATATCAAACCTCTCGAGAGCATTGGGGTAAATTCCCTTACTCATCTCGAGATTGCCAACGGATTGGCATAGAAGCTCTTTTCCAACTCATGAGGTTATGGTATGAACTCCAATACAGGAGCAATTGTTGTTGCCTCGGGTTATGGAAGTTGCCGCACGACGGAAGGGGTTCCATTCCCAAAAGTACTTGAGGATGTCCACGGGAGGGTAATGATACTCAGAGTGCTTGATACAGTTCTCGGGGCGGGTCTTTCCCCATGTGTGGTAGTAGTTAATCCTCTTTTTGGACCACGCATTAGGAATGTAGTGCACGAGGAGAATCCCTCCATGCGCTTCGCGCTCCAGCCCTCGCGAGCCGGTGCATGCGATGCCGTGCGCCGTGGCGCCCTCGCTATGAGCGGTGTGGTGGAACACTTTCTTGTGGTCTATGCGGACATGCCACTCTGGACCCCCGCCACAATGTCCCACCTCGTCGAGGATCACGAGAAGTGCCACCCTACAATATCCATGGTCTCGGTCCGACTTGTCGGGTCCTATCCGAAAGAGCTGGAACGCTACGGACGAATCGTGAAAAGCGGCGGAAAGATCCTGAAGATTGTGGAACCACCCGACGCTTCCGCGGAAGATCTCTTAGCGTCCGATGCGGTTAACCCGTCACTCTGGGTTTGGAACCGAGCGTGGCTTCTCGAACACGCTCCCCATGTTCCATTCACCGCGAAAAGTGACGGGCACGATCCCGAACAATACCTACCGCCGCTTATCGGCATCGCGGTGGCAGACAACCAGGAAGTTCTTGAGTTTCCACTCAAGGATCCATGGGAGGCTCTTGGGGTTAACAATGCCAACGAACTCGAACGCGTGCGCGAAGTGTTTGTGCGCCGCTCCGAGTCCATTTCGGAGCCCTCTTCCCCGTGAGGCGAGGAGGGCTTTTTCTTTTACAAAAAGAGTTTTTGGACTACACTAACGACATAAACGGGCCGTTAGCTTATCCGCCAGCTGGCGGACCGGTTTGTTCCCGTTTTGTATGAGCTGTATAATCAGCGAATCAACAAAACGCAATCCCGTATGACTTTGGTGGGCCCGTAGCTTACCCGCCCGAACGACCGAAGTCACCAGCCCGACAAAGTCATTCTGGCGGGTTCGGTCGGGCGGGGTGGCAGAGTATCTTTTTGTAATGTTCACCGTTTATATACTGCGCGACAAAAATGGGAAATTTTATAAAGGACTAACCAATGATTTGCCGCGCCGATTACAAGAGCATCACCGTGGCAAGACCAAAAGCACTTCGCGCATGGAGAACTTGGAAGTTATCTATACGGAAACTTTTAACACCTTTGACGATGCCAGAAAAAGAGAATTATACTTCAAATCTGGAGCTGGGAGACGATATTTAAAAAAGAAGTTGAGCATTGGGCCGTTAGCTTAGTGGTAGAGCACCCGGTTTGCATCCGGGAGATGCGGGTTCGATTCCCGCACGGTCCACGAACAAAAAATCTTAGCCCCGTAAAATCGGGGCTTAGATTTTTGTGAGTCCCG
>CAYTEE010000066.1:0-4230 GCA_964436785.1 uncultured Candidatus Saccharibacteria bacterium | reverse complement strand
TTTTGGTATTCATTCTGGTGCGCTTAAACGGCGGCGGGGACGCAAGCGGCGGAACGGCTTCGCTTTTGGGAACGCTCTCGCCCCGCGACAGGGCGGAGGGGAATGCGAGTTCCACGGTTGTGTTCATTGAGTACAGCGATTTTCAGTGCCCGGCGTGCGGGAGTTATTACCCTATAGTGAAGAAAGTCGTCAAGGATTATGAGAGCCGTATTCAATTTGCATACCGCCATTTTCCATTGAGCCAGCACAAGAACGCCGATCTTGCCGCGCGCGCATCGGAAGCCGCGGGCAAGCAGGGAAGGTTCTGGGAGATGCACAATATGCTTTTTGAGAAACAGGCGGATTGGTCCGAATCCGAAAGCGCGAAGGAGCTCTTTACGGGATACGCGGTTTCTCTTGGTTTGAATAAGGAAACATTCCTTAGCGATATTGATTCCGCGGATATAAAAAACAAAGTGAAGGACGATTATGATGGCGGGTTTACTGCCGGCGTGAACGCCACGCCAACTTTTTTTCTGAACGGGATGAAGCTCCAAAATCCCAGCGACGAAGCCGGATTTAGAACCCTCATTGATGCCGCAATTGCCGGGAGCAAGTAAATGGGTCCTGCGGTTCCTTTTTGTTTTTTCCGTTTTCGGATTTATTGACGCCGCGTATCTTACCGCGGAGCATTATTTGGGCCGTATCCCTCCATGCTCGCTCGTCGGCGGATGCGAGTTGGTATTGACCAGCACTTACGCCACAATACTCGGCGTGCCGGCCGCGCTTCTGGGAGCCCTTTATTATTTCGGAATATTTGCGCTACTTTTCTTTTTCCGCGAAACAGGGGATAGGAAGTTTTTAAAGATCCTTTTTGCGTCCTCCATTGCCGGATTGTTATTTTCCGGATGGTTCGTGTATGTCCAATTATTTGTGCTTCATGCGATCTGCCTGTATTGCATGGGATCGGCTACCACAAGCACGCTTATATTTCTCGGTAGTTTGTGGCTGTTTGTTTTTCTCCGCCCGTTATTGAGAGTTGAGGGCAATTGACGTTAGAGTTTTCGCGCAAACCCCCACACCTATGCGAGAGTGCGAAGCAAGCGCATTCCGTGTTCGGTTGCGGGGCTTGATATTCGCCCAAGCTAATGCTTATTCAATAATACCTTGGCTTCGTGGGAATGCCTCTCTTGCATAGGTGTGGGGGTAAATAAAAAAATGGCCCGGTGGGAGTGGAGCTCCTGCCGGGCCGAATTGTATCAGCTGTCAACGAATATCAGTGAGCCGGTTATTGGCTCTGTTTCGTTCCGAACAAAGGTACGTTCCACATAACGCGAACTTCCGGGCTACCCGTCCGCGAAGCGTTGATGTTGAGATTGAAGTGGGGCGCGACCATCGCGTCGTCTTCATCCTCATCGTCATCATCGTCGCAGTCCGAATCTCCATGATCCCTGGAATGTTCCGAACTGCACTGATGACAGTCGCCATCCTCGTCTCTGTCGGACTTGCACCTTTTCTTGTGACGGTCGTTCTCGCCGCCATCCCTGCACGGCCCGATGTCCTTCCACTCGCAGATGCCGTATAAAGCGGCCATGACTCCGAGTGCCGTGAATGTTCTGCACGCGGGACCGCACTTCGTAGCATGGGGAGCTTCGGGAGGGTTGTACGCTATGATGCTGGGAGGTGCGCTGGGACTTGTGCTTGTGGCTTCCTGCGGCTCCTGCTTGAGCAATTCCGCAGGGGGAATCTCCGGCACGGGCGTGGGTTTGCAGAAGATGGTGCTGTATGAACCCGCCGGGAGACAGAATGTCGTCTCGGGCGGGTTGCAGCATTCCACGGCGAAGAGAAGTTCCGCACAGCCGGCCGCGCCGTTCGGGTCGAAGACGATCTCTTCGCCCTCGCCGAGACAGCCGGTGCCGTACTTGCCGTTCCCGCCGCAGAGACCCAAGGGGCCCACATCGCGCGTGAGCGTGCCCATGCACTCCCCGGGCTTCATGATGTCCGCCACGCGCTCGTGGCAGTCCTTGTCCACCGGGTTCGTGCCGAGCTTGAAAACACGACACTTCTCCGCGGCGTTCGCGCCGAACGCGAAGCACGAGAAAAGCACGAACAAGAGCGCTATTACCCGCCACTGCCTTCCTTTCTGCATCTGTTTCTCCCTCAAGAGTGAAACGTTGACCAAAATGTTCTCAATAATGCCGAGTGAGATAATAAAACAATTTCGATTTTTATGCAAGCTCGAGCAGGGGCCGCTTGTTTTTCTTTCTTAGGAACTTTTGTTGTATCCGCTTGGTTCGTTTGCTATAATGAAAACAGTTGTTGTGGGTATTGGCACACCCACTCCTCAGACGACAGAGGAATACACCCTCCTCTGCATGCGGCATCTCCGGCCCCTGGGCGTGAGGTCCCCCCCACCACCCTCCACGGCCGGAGATGCCCTTGTTATTTTAAAAATAAAAAAGGCGCGAGGAGCACGTGGGGTTTCCACTACTCGCTTCGCGCCGGTGTTCCGCGGGGATGGCGAACTTCAGATCTTGCGTGGCCTGTCCGGCTCGAGATGCCGGCGTTCTTCTGGGAGGAGGCTCAGCATGGCCCGGTTTTCCTCCAGGACCTCTTTCAGGGTTTTGGGCTTCGCCGACTTCTCCTTCGGCGGGTTCTTCTTCTCTTTTTCCCCCGTCATCATCCCCTCCATGGATAGTTGCCTCAATTCCGGAACTTGGTGCCGTTGAGCATAGTACTATCTTTTTTATTTTATTTCAAATTGCGCAATATTTTTTTGAAGAATCACCGATCTTAACTCTGGAAGCAGAACACTCCCCGTGGGGGAGTGTTGTGTGCCGCATCGCGGCTGTTACTGGATCGCGTTGATGTGTTCCAGTAATATCGTGGCCTTGTCAAGGAACGTTACGAGAAACGCCTCGAGCGAGTGAAGTACCCGCGGGAGGAGTATCCCCAAAACCACGATTACTACGCCGAAACCCAAGGCGCTTCCCATGGATTTGTTTGCAGAAGGGCGACAGTTTTAGAAAGAACGTCGACCCCGTTCCCGGCCCGTAATCATGGCCGTTTCCCTCCTGCCTAGAAGCTCTCGAAAGGAGAGCCTTTAAGCAGGAGAGAAACGCGAATTCTCAAGGTGCTTGGCTTTTGTATTAACACTGGGCCTATTTCTTGTCAACCTTTTTTCATTCCCACCTTGATTGGCGCGGCAGATTCTCTTGATTTACCCTCCTTCACGCAAGGTTGCGGAGGGTTTCGCAGAAGCACATGAAGAAAGCCCTGGCTTTTAGGTTTTGGAAGCTTCACAATATAGGTAGGACGATGATGAAATACGCGTGTTTGGTCTTGGCAATAATTTTATTATTTGTGTTTGCCGGCAATGCCATGGCAGCGCCGCAGAATTTTTTGGAGAAACTGCTTGGGCAGCTGGCGAGTATTATTTTTCCCGCCACTATTACGCCGCAGGATCTCCATGATAGATATGCCGCGAACCGCGTAAGGATACTTCTCGTGCCAGGGCACGACAACGAATATTCAGGGACCGAATACCGGTCTCTCCGCGAAGCCGATATTAATCTTGAGGTTGCTCGGCATCTTTATAACACCCTGAAGAAAAATCCCCATTTTATTGTTTCCTCGGCGCGGAATTTGGATACGGGAGAGTATTCTCCGGAACTCGCCTCATATTTCGAGAAAGAGGGGAATTCTATTTTGGAGTTTCGCGATAGGTCCAAGGCGGTTATGGATACTTTGCTCTCCCTCGGTATTGCGGAGGACAAATCTACCGAGAATCATGGATTTGCCATAGAGGAGGTTTCCCGCCGGCTCTATGGGATCAATAAGTGGAGCAACGAGAATGGGATAGATATCGTGCTTCATCTGCACTTTAACGATTATCCTCGAAAAAATATGCGCGTTCCGGGAAAATACGAAGGGTTCGCGATCTATGTTCCCGAGCGGCAATATCCGAATGCCGAGGCAAGTAAGGCGTTCGCCGAGCCGCTGTTCTCGGTTCTTAAAAAATATTTGCCGGTGAGCAATATCGCGTTCGAAAAAGGGGGAGTCGTGGAAGACCAGGAACTTGTTGCTATCGGCGCGAATGCTTCCCGCGAGGGGGCTTCCGTTCTTTTGGAATATGGCTATATTTATGAAACGAAATTTGCGAACGCGAAAGCGCGAAGCGTTATACTTCCGGAACTTGCAAATCTTACTTATCGGGGAATAAAAAAATATTTCGAGTCGGACGCGGAACGC
>CAYTEE010000065.1:3336-4242 GCA_964436785.1 uncultured Candidatus Saccharibacteria bacterium | reverse complement strand
GCGCGCCTGTTAATTTCTCATATCCCTCATTCGCACGAATGAGGGATATGAGAAGAATATAAAAAATCTTGAGTTTATTCTTATCCTATGCTTAAATCCCTTCAGTCCTCAAAAAAACGTTTCGGAGCACGTCTCCGAACCCAACAAAAGGGAGTGGTTATGCTCGCACCGATGTTCTGGTTTCTTCTCGTTGCAGTTGCAGTAAGCGTGGCAGCTCTCGTCCTCATGGTCCCTAATCCCAAGAACAAGAAGGCATATCGTGCGGCTCCCACGTGCGGATGGTTTCTCATCGCGGCCGCCGTCCTCTCCCCTCTCTACTACGAGTTCCCCAATCCGACCTTCTCAAATGTGGTTACATTCGAGAATGGCGTGGCGACGTACCATCCCTACGGGACCTTCACGCTGGGTCGGGAATTCTCGGTGTTTCCTTGCGAGACGCGAGTCGAGAGCGCAATTTCGTTCCTCACCGAGAATCCCAAGGTTCGCCGCGTGAGCTATGAGGTTTCTGCGCATGTCGCAGACCTCAAGAAGTTTTACGCCAACGCGGATCGAAGAAAGCGTTGGGGAGCTGGGAGCAGTTTCGACACGACGCTGAATGCAGAGATGCTCGAGCGCGGGGCCGAGTTCGGTACCACCCATGGGGAGATCGGACGAGTTGTCCTCTCGGCCCTCTACGAGTTCAACGACGAGCACGCACGGGATCTCGGGAGATTCTTCAATCCCCTCGATCCCGATCAGCAGACGGAGTTCAAGCGGCTCCTCGGAGGGTTCATCAACACAAGACTCAAGGGCGACGGCATCGCCATAGAGGTGAAGCGATTTACACTCGAATGAACCGCCGCGTGTCACCCCTACATTGTATGGCCAGTCCACCCGGACTGGCCGTTTTCTTTTGCAAAATTCGGA
>CAYTEE010000065.1:0-3326 GCA_964436785.1 uncultured Candidatus Saccharibacteria bacterium | reverse complement strand
CCACCTTCACTAACACCTAATACCCAACAGCTAACCTTATATCCCTCATTCGTGCGAATGAGGGATATAAGGAGGAAGAATATAAAACTATGTGTTAAATGCCAAATACTTCCCTTCGCTTACAATTTCAAGCTTCCCGTCAACAACCTTGAGCGCAGTTTGGTCATCGATCGCGTAGAGTGGTTCTTTGATCTCGTGCGCAAGTTTTTCAAAAAGCTCCGAAGTGGTGTTCGGAAAATGGGGGGAGTTCAAATGCGGACGGATATGGAAATTAATAAATCCCAGCCCCCTATTGTTTGTATATCCCTCTGCTTCGTCTTCATAATAAAAACGGCGATCCGATTGGCTTGTAAGCAACGTGGGGCATGCCGCTATACTCCCCGCACTGATTCCTACATATACACGCGTTCTAAGAAGTTCCGGAAAAAGATCCTTAAGTCCCGATTTTTCCATCCAATACATAAGATAAAACGTATTCCCACCTCCGAAGACAAACACGTCCGCAAGCTCGAGCCGCGGCTGCCATGTTTCGCGCGGAATTGCTGCAATATCCACAATATCAACCGTTTTAAAACCAAAATTTTTCACGTCATTCAAATCCTTGATAAGCCAACTCTTATCCCCTTTCTCTATATTCGCCGCCGTGGGAATAAATACGATGCTCGCTTCCGCAAAAGGTTTACCAAGCAAATCCGCCAGGGCCGTAACCATGGATTGATTTATTATCCCGCCAGAGGTGAGGAGGAGTTTCATCGGATTTTGCGAATCGATCTATCTCTTTTTTTCAATCAACTCAATTTCTTCTTTCTTGTAATCAAACCTCACCACAAAAATATCAAAAAATCCTTTCTGCCCAACAACACCATAGCCCATCCGCGCAATGTTCGGCAGAAAGCCCACACGGACAGTATGCGGCCAACCGCCAACTTTGAGCACAACTTCGTGAACATAGTACGGCTCTCCAATGCCAGTAATTCCCCATACCTCCTGTTTTTCTCCCTTCAAGACCATAATGCCCAGTATCTCTGCAATTTGCGCGTCGAAAATACAAAAATCCGCGCCGGAATCTACAAGTACTTCGTAGAAAACAGCGCGGTTGTTGTAGCTTATTTCAATCGGTATCACCGGGCGCAAAATGCCCGGCCCATATTTTTTGTATTTAAACTTCATGTATTCCCAAATCCTATGTATGGAACCATCCTCTCCGGCATGCGGCTCAAGATCGGATTTTTGTATCCCCTCTCTTGCGCCTGCTCCCATGCCTCTTTTGCGGTCTTGCCACTTGCCAACACCGTCATCTCATCATCGGCAAGAGCAACCCACAATCCTTTATACTTTTCGTAAATTTTTGTCCAATCTATCGCCATTTTTACACTATATCATAGGTAATATGAATATCAAAGTAGCTCCTCTGCTATTCATTCAGTCTGCATCCGCCAGCTGGTGGACTAAATAATACCGTAATCCATCCTCTCTCCTTCGGGGGCGGCGTAGAGCGGGACAATTTCTATCTCGCCTTTCTGTTGAACGCGGATCACGTCTATCACTTTGCCGAAAATGCGGAAGTCCTTGCGCACAATGATGGGTTTGTATTGCGGGTCCGAAGAAACCGGCTTCAAGATGACCGCGTTATTCGCGAACTCTATCTTTTTGATGACCGCAAAGCCGTCAACGATGGCGACAACCAAGTCGTTCTCCATCGCCGCTTCGGTTATTTCCACCAGCACGTAGTCCCCTTCCTTAATGCCCGCATCCACCATAGAATCCCCAACCGCCTTCACGCTCACCACGTTGTCCTTTTTTATTCCCTGGAGAAGCTCCGATGCGACACAAATATAATCCCCAAATCCCCGCTCCGCGAGCACATTCACGTTATCGCACCCCGCCGAAGCGATCACGGGAATTGTAACGGTCATCGCTCCCGCGCGGAACGGTTCCAAAAGCCGAATCCCACGCCGCTCATACCGCCCCCGTTCTATCAAGCCCTTGCGCTCCAAGGACTCCAAATACTGCGATACCGCGCGCGGTGAGGAAAACTTCATAAGTTTCACCAGCTCCGCAACGGTCGGCGACTCCCCTTTTTTCTCGATGAGCTGCCGGAGGGATTCATAGAACCTTTTCTGCTTTTCAGTGAGTTTTGTAAGATTTATATTCATACCGTCATTATACTATATACAGTATATACATCTGTGGATAACTTAATGCTTATCCCGTAAAGACATAACTAAAAGTTTTGCACAAATTCTCTTTGTCTGGTTCTGTTATACTAATGTCATATGAAAATAGATGTTGAGTTGAACCCTCACGTTAAGGAGTTTATTGAGAGAAAAAATCCTCGATTGATTGGTCTTTGGTGGGCTATGTACTGGAGGTTACTTTTAGCTGTCTTTGGTATCGGTATCGCCCTTTCAATTCTTTTTTGGATATTTGGGATGTTTGTGAGTGGTAATAAATAAGGTAAGGGGGTAGGTAAACTTATACTTGACAAAGGTCAAGTTATCATTCAATATATCGCTCTAATCGCAGAATCATTAAATAAAGTTATTTGGGCGCTTTTTGTGTCTTCGGTAAAACCGAAAACACAAAAGCCGCTCGCGCGGCTTTATGTGTAGGTTGGGGCGTTACTTAATTAAGGTTTTCGCCTTTGCCTTCTGGGGAACTACTGCCACAAGCGGTAGTTCTTTTTTATTCCGAGGAATAAAACAGAACGCTCGCTTGCCGTAGTCCTTTGCATAAATCCGCTCGCCGTTGATTGTAACCCACGGACGGCAGATCATGCCTATTGGGTATGTACCCATTTAGGTTGTTAAAGAACTGCTTATAATTTGGCGTTCGACTAATCGCCGAGAACCATTCAGGTTCTCTGAGTAGCACACCATCTTTGCTATTCAGAAAAACGAAAAAGCTCCCTTGTGTGCGTGTAAGGGAGCTTTTTCTTATAACCAGGGGGCGGTGCTCCGGAGGAGTTATGCTTTTTGAGCAAAAATCCCTTCAGATTGTGGAGGAGTGTGACCTCCTCCGAAACCCCACCCTCTGATTATAAAAACTGCAACTCTTCCTCACACTCAGCAACGCCCGTTCCTTTTGAGAGAAGAAACAAACTCATCCCCTTATATATTAGGCGAGCTACAATGCGTATCAAGCTCCCCTTCTCACCATCACAAATCAATTATACCATATGGCGAAAGCAAATACAATACCTTTCCACACTATTTTGCGGCAGGCAATAACGCACCGAGCAGGGAAGAAAACCGCTCTCTGTCGTTGCGCCGGCGTTTCATGGTCAAGACCTTGGAAACAGTTCGGCTATTTTTTCGACTGGTGTT
>CAYTEE010000064.1:0-4283 GCA_964436785.1 uncultured Candidatus Saccharibacteria bacterium | reverse complement strand
GTAATTTGATGTTCTTTAAATTTCTCTCTTACTGTGCTACTATTAAGTCATAACAAAATGGAACGTTTTGTCGGCTTGCCCCCCCACCTATACAAGAGCAACATCCCTCCGAAGCCAAAGTATCACTGGATAAACTTTAATTTCAGTAAATATCCGCTTCTATCACCAAGCGCAAAACGTGGTTTCTTCGCACTCTTGTATAGGTGTGGGGGTATACTTCTTGCCATTAGTTTCATCGCCATCGCGGTTTTTGGCGTGTTTTTGATGAGCGACCACGCGCGGTGTCTTGGGTCGTTTTCGGAGGGAATTCCCTGTCCCAGCGAGAATCCTTTGGCATTCATCGCATTTCACCTTTCGGCATTCCGCGGTTTTTCTACCGCCGTTTTCCAATCTTCGCTTTCACTTGACGCAATGGCGCTTTTCTTTGCCGCTTTTTTGCTTTTTCTTGTGCAATCGCTGTTTTTTGCCGTTCGGCCCTTTTCTTTTCTGTTCCGGGGGCTCAGGGGGATTTTTCTCGGCGCGCGGTTTTCCGCGCGGCAGAACATTCGCTGGACAGCGCTTCATGAGTTGAGCCCGACCGTTTTTCGTGCGCGCTTCGCGTAGCTTTTTCTATAAAAAGCTTGTGACTGCGCGCCACAGATTCCCGTGTATGGGAATTTTTATTGGCACGTTAAAATAAATACAATGAAAAACTTACCTCTTATTATATTAGTTCTTGTTGTCGTGGGCGCGATCGGGCTCCTTGCCATAAGCAAGTCCGGCAATCCTTTGCCGGCGAACGGCAGTGCGGTCATTTCCCAGATTCTCCCGGGCTCTATTACTATTAGCCCAGCATCCTTTGCGTTCGGAGATATCTCGATGGCGCGCGGGAAAGTGAAAACTATTTTTGCGCTTAAGAATGTTTCTTCCAGTTCGATAGAAATATCGAGCATAGTAACTTCCTGCATGTGCACCGAGGCTTCGCTTCTTTTGGGGAATGAACGCCTGGGGCCCTTCGGGATGCCGGGGCACGGCATTGTTCCGCGCGTGAATCGGTCTATCGCGCCCGGAGAAGAAGCGTCGATTGAGGCCATATTCGATCCCGCGGCGCACGGGCCTGCTGGTGTCGGAAATATAGAACGGGTTGTTTCGGTCGAGACCGCAAGCGGAGTGCTTGAGGCGCGGATCTCCGCAACCGTCACTCCATGAAGAAAAGCGTTTTTTGGACCATTGCGGCTGCCGCTCTTTTCCTTGCCGCGTTCCTTTTCTTCAGATTCAGCCCCGGAGTGACGGAACTTCTCTGGAAGGCAAGCAATAACGGAACGTGGTTTCTTCCGCTCGTACTTGTCGCGGCTGTTATAGATAGCGTGAATCCGTGCGCATTCTCGATACTTCTCCTTACAATAGCGTTTTTGATGAGCATCGGGCAGGCGCGGCGGGAAATTATGAAGATCGGCGGGGTGTATATCTTCGGGCTCTTTGCGGTTTATGTTTCGATCGGCCTTGGAATATTGCAGGTGCTCCACATCTTCAATACGCCGCACTTTATGGCGAAGGCGGGAGGAGTACTCGTTATTATTCTGGGCGCGATCAACTTGATCAATGAATTCTTCCCGTCGTTTCCCATAAAGCTCAAGATCCCGAATGCGGTGCACCGCCCGATGGCGGGGCTGATGCACAAGGCCTCGCTTCCTACGGCGTTCGGACTCGGCGTCCTCGTGGGGTTATGCGAGTTTCCCTGCACGGGCGGCCCTTATCTTATGGTGCTTGGGCTTCTCCATGACCAGAAAACATATTTTTCCGGGCTTGGGTATCTTCTTCTCTATAACGTGATTTTCGTCTTGCCGCTTATTATTATTCTTGCCGCGGCGGCGAACAAAGTGCTGCTCCAAAAGGTCGAAACTTGGAAAAAAGAAAATACGGGGGCGATGCGGCTCTATGGCGGGATATTGATGATCGCGCTTGGGCTCTTGATATTCGCCCTCTGATACACATATGAAGAACACACAGACGCCGTCGTATGAGGAGCTTGTCCCGAAAGTAGAGAAAGCCAAAGAAGAAGGAACCGTGGACCTCTCTACGGAGGAGGACTTGGCGATCGCCGTTATGAACCTTATCAGCCTCGAGGAGCACTTTTTCTTCAGCGGAGCGAAAACAAAAAAGGAAGGATACTTTGACCTCTTGGACGAGGTCCGCAGTGTGCGGAAAACGCTTCTCGCACGGCTTGTGCCGAAACACGAAGGCGAAACGTGGTGCGTTTCGAAGCATCTCCTGGCCACAACGATGCGGCTTATCGAGGTAGGAACGAAGCTGCACGCGGACGGCAAAAAAAGCGAGGCAAAAGAATTATTCGAGCACGCGCACCGGACTTTTTCCCTCTTTTGGGGCCTGCGGCTCAAGTTGATAGATCTGAGTGGCCTCAAGGAAGTTGCCGCCGGCGAAAAGCCATGGACACTACAGGATGTAGTTGATAAAATGGTGGATTGTTGCGATGAATAATAGAAAAATCAAAAATCAAAGATCAAAGTGAAAAATATCAGCTTAAAATTCAAAATTACTTTTGCTTTCTGCATTGTAGTTTTGATCTCCGTCTTTTCATTTTTGGCCTATATGCGGACGGCGTCGCCGTACGCGGACGGGGCGCTTGATAATTTTGCCCGGTGCTTGACCGGGAAGGGTGCGACGATGTACGGCGCGTACTGGTGCCCGCACTGCCAGAACGAAAAGCGGGCATTCGGCTCGTCGTTCGGTTTGGTCCAGTACGTTGAGTGCACCAAAGAAACCGCTCGTTGTCTTGGGGCGGGGATCAAGGGGTATCCTACGTGGATATTTCCCGCCGACACGGCGGGCGAGCCCGCGTCATCTACTCGCCTCGCTCAAGCTACGGCGGAGCGGGCGGGGGGGACGGACGGCAGGCGGGTCGGGGGGGAACAAGGACTCACAAAACTTTCCGAAGAGAGCGGGTGCGCTCTTCCCTAAATCGCCGAAGTCGGCGATACTATGGTCATAGTCGGTTATTTACCCCGTTAGAGAAACGTTATGACTAAAATAAAAAACGCCGACGTTCTGGCGGGCACTCCGTTGCGGCACTCCGCGCTTCGGATCGCGGAGGCCGGCCTTCGGGCGATAGATACGGAATCGGTTATAAAAAAGCTCGTCCACCTTGAGGGCAATGCGCTCTCTGTGGCGGGAGAAACCTTCGACCGCAATGCGCTCGGGCGCATTGTCGTTCTCGGAGCAGGGAAGTGTTCTCTCGCGGCCGCGCGCGGCCTCGAAGATATTCTTGGGGATAACATTTCAAGCGGCGCCGTGCTGGATCTCCGATCGGACCCGGCGCTTTCCCGCATCAAGTCGTTTCGGGGGACGCACCCTTTGCCGTCCGAAGAGAATGTCCGCGGGGCGGCGGCGATCGTTGAACTTCTTAAGGGCCTCACGGAAAACGATCTCGTGATATTCGTTATCTCGGGAGGCGGTTCGGCCCTCTTATGTCTTCCCGAGGGCGTTGGATGCGAGGAAGAGGGGAGGATATGGAAATTCCTCACGCACGCCGGCGCGACCATTCAGGAGATCAATACCGTGCGAAAGCATCTTTCGCTCGCGCGCGGAGGGCACCTCGCAAAATATGCATATCCCGCGCGGGCGGTTTCCCTTATTTTTTCCGATGTTCCCGGGGACGACATAGAATTCGTCGCCTCGGGGCCCACGATGAAGGACACGACGAGCGTCCGGGACGCCGCCATGGTCCTTGAAAAGTACGACATACTTCGCACGTGCGGGATAGAAAATTGCGGGCTTGTGGAAACGCCGAAGGAAGACAAATATTTCGAGAGAGTCAAGAATATCGTTGCTGTTTCGAACAGCGTTGCACTCGACGCGATGAAACGTGAGGCGGAGGATGCGGGGTTCGCCGCCGAGATATGCGACGCGCGCATGTCCGGCGAGGCGCGGGAGGTCGGGGAGAAAATAATAGGAAAACTTCATGGGGCGGCGGGCAAAACCGCTCTTCTTTACGGCGGGGAAACCACGGTAAAGATAGCGCATCATGACCGGGGCCAGGGCCACGGGGGGCGGAGCCTTGAGCTTGCCATCTCGGCGCTTCGGTTCGTGAAGGAAGGAGAACTTATCCTGCCGTTCGCGTCCGATGGGCGCGACAACGGAGAATTCGCCGGGGCGATCTGTGATACAATAACAAAAAGCAGGGTTGGAGAGATGGATATCGATATTGATGCCAATCTTGACCAGCACGACGGGTACCAGCTTTTTGAGAAAGTCGGCAACTATCTTATGACGGACGACACCGGATC
>CAYTEE010000063.1:0-4375 GCA_964436785.1 uncultured Candidatus Saccharibacteria bacterium | reverse complement strand
TATCGAAAAACGGGATGCCGATAATGTGCTCCGCTGGGCGGCTGCGCTCGGGAAAGAATATTCGGAATACGGGCCGGCAATGAACGAGCTCATCGATCTGGTCAAGAAAGGTGCATGGGAACGATTAGTCCAAATGCTCTGACCTAAATGAAAATGAAACTGTCATCTGTTATTCGCGGCTTGCTTTACGCAACGGCAATTACCCCGATCGTGTTTTCGAATAATCTCCTCTATCCTTATACGTTCGGGAAGGTGATTTTTTTCCGGATTCTTATTGAAATCGTTTCTGTGTTGTTTTTGGTTCGCTTCTTCATAAAAGAGGGGCGCGAGGACACGAAGGTCCCACGGGGATTATTGAGGCATCCCCTCGTGGCTGCTCTTCTCGCGTTTCTCTTCTCGGCGCTCTTGAGCACCGTGTTCGCGGTTAATCGTTACCACGCCTTTTGGGGCGATATCCAATGGGGAGACGGATTTTTTGCCCTCCTTCATTATGCGTTATTCTTTTTTTTCCTTGTGTATTTTTTTGGCAAGAAAGAATGGAATCTGTTCTTTACTATCTCCCTCGGCGTGGGAGCGGTTGCTGTCCTCTATGCATGGTTCCAATATTGGGGAATTTCACATATTCCGTTCGCCTTAACGCCCACGTCGCGGCCGGGATCGTTTCTGGATAATCCAAGCTTCTTTTCCGCTTACTTGCTTTTTTTAATAGGAATTGCCCTTCTTGTCGGAAGGTTTGCGAATGGATGGCTGCGTTACGCTTCTTTCGCGGTGGGAGGTTTTGCCTTCCTAACCCTATTCATCACAAGCGTTCGCGGGGGGCTTGTGGGCTTTGTGGGAGGTCTTGTTGTTTTTCTTCTCTACTATGCCGTCGGAGAATTCCGGGAAAGGCGGTTTTCATTCGGACGGCGCTCTCCGGCAATGACCGCATCGCTCCTTCTCGCAGTTCTTTTCGCTGGCATTGCGTTTACTCGGCACGCTCCGTTTTGGGAGAATGTCCCGGGATTGGGGCGTCTTGTTCAGATAAGCGCCACCGATAGTTCTGCCCAAACCCGTCTTATTGCGCTTCGCTCGAGCTGGGAAGCATTTCTCGAGAAGCCGATCTTCGGATGGGGTCTCGAGAACTATAACGTCGGATATAACAAGTACTATAACCCCGATTATGCGCGCTATGAAGAGGCATGGTTCGATCGGGCGCACAATAAGCTTGCCGAGATCGGCGTTATGCAGGGACTCCTTGGCCTTCTCGCGTATGGGGCTATCATCGTCGCGTGCTGGCTCATATTGCGGAAGAAAACCGTTTTGGAACATGCCCGCCCCGTTGTCATCGCGACGCTCTCTGCGTATTTTATTCAGAACCTTTTTCTCTTTGATATGTCGACCAGCTATATTATGCTTATCGCATTTCTCGCGCTTATCGTGACTACTGGGGGGCAATTCGAAAACCGGAAACTTTTATTTCCTCGCGCGGCAGTTTACTCCTTCGCTTCTCTCGGGATAACGGTTTTGGGAGGACTTCTTTACTTTGCCAACTTAGTTCCGTTTTATCAATCGAGCGTTTACCGAGAGGCATTAGCGGCAAAAGTGGGTGAACGCTTTTTAAGCGCCGCACCCCGATTTTTAAAACCCTATACATTCCTTCAATCGGACTTACGGCCGCACTTCGCCGATGTGGTAGCTACCCCCGAAGTGTTCCAAAATCCCAAGTTCGATCCGTTGGTAAATATCGCCTTCTTGGCGCTTGAAGAAACCGCCGAGCGCGAGGCGAATTATGAACCGAGGAATTTTATTGCCCTTGCCGAGGGCCTGAATGAGCGAGCGAAACAAATACCCGAGCTGTTCCAAAGATCGGAGGGGTACCTCCGCCGGGCGCTCGAACTGTCTCCGAAGCGGCAGGACATCTACTATGTTCTGGGCATTGCGCTTTCCGGGCAGGGGCGGTTTGATGAAGCAATACGAACAATGCGCGATGCTGTTGCTTTGAATCCCGATGTCGCAAAGGCGCACTATAATCTTGGGGTGGAGCTTGCGCTTGCCGGAAAGCCGCACTGGGACGAAGCGGAAGAAGAATTTGCGCGCGCGCAGGATATCGGCTTTGTGGCGCTCCTCCCCGAGGATGCCCGCAATATGTCCACTATCTATAAAGAGATGCTCTATGCGTATATTATGAGCCATGACGCGGCGCGGGTGGTGCGCGTTGCGGAACGGTTCAAAAAACTTGAGCCCGATTTGGCCCAGGATATGGATACCATCATCTCACTTGCGAAATCCGGCGGCTGGGCGGTTCTTATTAAAGCAGTGGAAGAGTCTTCCGGGGGGAACTAGACTACAAGTGGCATTTTATATTGATTTTGCTATAATAAAGGCATAGGAAACCGGGTAGTGATCCGCCTTGGGTGGACTACTATCCAAAAACCCGGTAGTGAAAACTCGACTGGCCGGAGGCGAATGCGAAGCAAGTCGAGTTTCTACTACCGGGAAACCGGGTGGTGATCCGTCAGCCGACGGACTACTATCTGGGAAAGGTCGAATACAATAAGATCTTGCAAGAACCACATGACAAAAGAAGGATTGGTCGAGGCCGTGATGAAAGAAGCCGGCCTTGAAGTGAAGACGCATGCACGGCAGATAGTGGACGCGGTTTTTGATTCTATCGTAAAGACCATGGGTCGGGGAGAGGATGTAGCAATCACGGGGTTCGGGACCTTTCGGATCGCAAAGCGCGCCGCCCGGATGGGCGTAAACCCGAAGACGGGAGAGAAGATCCAGATCAAGGCCTCTACGAAGCCGAAGTTCCGCGCCGGGAAGGTGCTTAAGGAAGCGGTAAAATAACGGCGTTTTATTTTCATCCGCCGAACACTGCATATTTTATTGATAGGGCGAGGCGGAGAAAATAACCCTTCCGAAGCTCGCTTTAGGCGAGCGAAGGAGGGTACCGGAAATATAAAAAATCACCTCATTTAGGATGGGGTGATTTTTTATTCCGCCGAAAGGAGTTCCGCGCCGAACGTCAGTAGCGGGGAAGCACCTTGTTCACCGCTACGCTTAAGTCGAAAAAGTTTCTATATGTCTGGGATAATTTTTCGAGAGAAGTGCGTATCAGCGCGAGCGCATCCTCGTAGATATAATTTCTAAGGAACGTGCGCCGCGCAAGCTCGTTCGCCTGGAGCGCATTTTCCAGGTTTCCGTTCGCTTCCCGCGCGAGTGCAGTGAGTTCCGCGTTTTCGGAAAGATTCAGATTGTTGATCGTTTTCTCGATATCTCCGAGGCGTTGCTCCGCCGCCTGCATAAGGTTTTGATTTTTTGCCCACATAACGAACGCGATCGCTTTTTGGGAGAGCGGGAGGTAATAAATGGAGCGCCACTCGAGAAGATTGCGCGCGACCTCTTTCGTGCCGCGCATTCCGGCGCCGAGAACGGCGAGATTTTGTTTATTATAATAGCCGATCGCTTCGTCGAGCTCCCCCATGATCTGCGCACGGGCATTTTTTGTTTCGGTATCGGGAAGAGAAACGCCCTCAAGGTTCGCTTTGAGGTTTTTGATATCACGCACTCCGCAATCGACGATCGACGCAAAGAACTTTTTCCGGGCGGTGAGTTCCGCGCTTGGATCGTTTATTTTCTGGAGTTCTTCGAGTTCTGCGCCGAATGTGCACGAACCTGTTGCGGCTAAGGCGGAAAACCTTGCGAGTGGCAAGGCGAGAAGAACGGCGGCTGCCGCGAACGAAAGAAAATACGCGCCTCGTTTCGTCATTCGCTTAATTGTTTGAGCGCTTCGTCGATTCCCACGTCTTCGGAAGAGGAGGCAACCCTAAGCCCCAATTCCCGGGCTTCTTTCCGGATCTCATTTTCAGTTTCTTCGTCTATTGTACTTGTGGAGGATACGCTCAAAAGTGGCTGCGCCCTCTTCGCGCCCTTGGGGGCTACCGCCGTTGTGCTTTCCTGGTAATTCAGGTCGGTGAGCTTGATCTGGATGTCGATCGCGTGCGCCTCCGCCTCAAGGCTTTTCGGATTCAGGCTTGAAAGCCGGAATGGAGTGAGAAGCTGTCCCACCGAAAATCCTCCCACGATAAGGAGGAGAAGGATCCCCGCGAGGGCGATCGTCGAACCCGTCTGAAGGCTTTGGAGAAGAAACGCTCCCACGCTCATCGGGCGCGCCGTGGGCAAGGTGCCCAAGATCATCCTCCGGGAGCTCCGCACGTACTGAGGATTCGCTTCGATATTTTTTAATTTTTTTAGGAGATTCAACAGATCCATTGTTATTATTGTAAAAGCTGTTTCAATTGTTTTATCGCGCGATGCTGGATGAGCTTTACCGCCCCTTCGCTTTTTTTGACAGCTGCGGCGACTTCTTTAGGAGAAAGCTCTTCCACAAACC
>CAYTEE010000062.1:2029-4394 GCA_964436785.1 uncultured Candidatus Saccharibacteria bacterium | reverse complement strand
CAGAGAATGCTTGGCAAAGATCAAGGCAGGGGAGATGCCGCGGGTGAAAATGGAAAGAGCAAGCCCGCCAATAAAAACCGACAAGAAGTATTTCTCCGATCTCGGCGGATTGGGCATTGAATTCGAGATGCCACGCGAGGAGCGTCCCGAGCCGCCGCGGCGCGAATCGGTTGTGCGGCAAATGTCGGGGAGGGAAGAAGCGCCCCCAAAAGCTCCAAGCCAAACTCTTTCACTTCATGATTTGAAGGCGGAGCCGCCAAAAGAGAAGGCCCAAAGATCGAAAAAGACCACCGATGTGAACATTGACGAACTCCGCGACGCGGTGAAGTCCGCTCTCCGGTCCGCGCTTGCTCCGCCAGCCAGCGGACCGCCAACTCCGGAAGAATCCAAAAACGAAGATGAAACAAAAGAAGAGAGTGCGTCAGATTAGGTTCGACATTGTAACAACTTTTCCAAACATATTTGATTCGTATTTTAACGAGTCGATCATTAAGCGCGCCCGCGAAAAGAAGATCGTAGATATCCGCGCGGTGGGAATTCGGGATTTCGCGTCCGGAAAATATAAGAAGCTTGATGATATTCCATATGGCGGTGGCGCGGGGATGGTGCTTATGGCGGAGCCGATACTTAAAGCCGTGGGGAACGTTTTAAAAAGAAGCAAACCCTCGGGAACGAAAATTGTGATTCTTTCCGCAAAAGGAAAACAGTTCAACCAAAAAATCGCCTACGACTGGGCAAAAAAATATGACCGTATCGTGCTCATCTCCGGGCGATACGAAGGCATTGACGAGCGCGTGAAAAACATTCTCCACGCGGAGGAAATTTCGATGGGGCCGTATGTCCTAACCGACGGCGATGTTGCGGCGATGGCGGTGGTATCCGCAGTTGCGCGCCTTATCCCTGGCGTGATACGCCTTGAATCTTTGAAGGAAGAATCGCACTGGAATTTGCTTTTAAAGCGTGAAGTGAACGCTCGTGTTCATCCCGAGCGTAGCCTCGGGACGGCCAATGGTTTGGAGTATCCGCACTACACGCGGCCGGAAGTTTTAAAATGGCCACCCGGGAAGAGCGGAAAAATCTATAGAGTGCCGAAGGTACTTCTTTCCGGCAACCATAAGAAGATAGCGGAGTGGCGATTGGAAGAATGATTATTTGATTGATTCGTTACTTCGTAACTGTTATAGAAAATTTTTTTGTCATAGAACTCTCGCGGCTACCCCAAATAGAAGGATATGTGATATATACGTATACAGCCATTTCATATTTTCCTTCATCATTTGCCGTAGGGTGTAGCTGGATTAGACCGTACTCACGTTCTTTAGGTCCTGTAAATCCTGCATTTGTAAGTTGCACAAACGGATATTTCGTTACCTCATAAAAATAGACATTTGCATTGGGGGAGGGCATGGCCACTGTGAACGGAATAACTTGAACTTCGCCAGCTTTTATTTTTACATCCGGAATTTCTTCAATTGGAATCGCTGTTTTTTCAAACTGTTCTATCTTCGCCCTTTCTTTTTCCGCTCTTTGTATGGCCATTCTGTATCTCTCTCTCACATCCGCCGATGAAATGAAAATCGCTTTTTCAATTAAATCAAAAAAACCCATTGCAGGCAGTATTTCATCAGTCCCTAGACTCGATCCTTCTGCTGGATTAATAAATGGCAAGCGTACTGGGTTTGCAAACAAAGAAGAAACTATAAGCAGAAATATTCCAAGGACCTTGTAGTGCTTTGCGCGAAAAAATAAAAGTAGCGCGATGACAATACCCGTGGCACTCGACGGTATGATTATAAGTTGAGCGTAC
This sequence comes from uncultured Candidatus Saccharibacteria bacterium, assembly GCA_964436785.1. Lineage (GTDB taxonomy): Bacteria > Patescibacteriota > Minisyncoccia > UBA6257 > 2-01-FULL-56-20 > CAYTEE01. The sequence continues at coordinate 2,587 of CAYTEE010000062.1, read as the reverse complement.
ATCAAGAGATACGCGAGAAAAAAGCCGAATCCCTCACCTGCACCCTTAGCAATGGCAAGAAGAATAATAAAGAGCAAGAAAATTCCTAATTGCAGTACAAGCAAAACCCAACTAGTGTAATGGAGAAATTTGTGGGGCTTCCTTGGTTGCATTCCATTTGTGGTTTGGTTGGGGGTGTTCTGAATAATATCCATACAAAAAGTATAGCATTTTGAGGCTTTTTGCTACAATGGCAATATGCTCCCCGCCGATATTTTCTTCGGATTACTTGTCTCTTTTTTGATCGGCGTGCTCGCAGGAAGCGCGGGATGGAGTATGCTTGCGGTTTTTGCGGTGTCGGTTCTTGCGGGAGTTGCGCTTGTGTTTTTTAAAAAAGTCAGCTACGGATTTGTAGTTGCGTTTCTTGCCTGCCTTTTCCTGGGCGCGTTCTATTACCACTTCTACCAGAACGTCCGCGATGCGGCGATTAATATCCGGTTTAATGAACCGGTAGCATTTTCCGGAATTGTAGCGAGCGAGCCGAAGTTCACCGAAAAAGCGCAGATCATAGCCCTTCGG
>CAYTEE010000062.1:0-2019 GCA_964436785.1 uncultured Candidatus Saccharibacteria bacterium | reverse complement strand
CCCGCCGTTTTCGGGGACGATATCGGTTTTGGCTCCCCGCGCGCCGGAGTTTCGCTACGGAGAAATTCTCTCCGTGGAGGGTTCGGTTGAGCCACCCGAGGGGAATTTTCTGCCCACCTCTGTTTTCCCGAAGATAGAGAGCCAAGGAGAAGCGCCTCTTGGAGCGTGGATCATCAAGAAGAAACTTATTGATTTGAAGCTCGCGTTTGTCGGAACATTCCGGAAAATTCTTCCCGCCGATTCTGCGGCGCTTCTCTCGGGGATAACTTTTGGGTATCAATCCGATTTCAGTAAAGCATTCAAAGAAAATATGGCGGCCTCCGGGACTACGCACCTTGTTGCGCTTTCGGGGTACAACATTGCCATTGTTGTGCTTTTGGTGGCGCATGCGCTCAGCAGATTTTTCTCCCGCCGCGCGACGTTCTACGCGACAGCGCTCATTATCCTGCTTTTTGTGCTCATGGTGGGAGCCGAAGCGTCGGTCGTCCGGGCGGCAATCATGGGTTTTTTGGTGCTCCTTGCAAGAGAATCCGGGCGCATTTACAGTTTTCGGAACGCGCTTACGCTTGCGGCATTTCTTATGGTGCTTTTTGATCCTTCGGTTTTGGTCTTTAATCTCGGGTTTCAGCTTTCGTTCTTGAGCTTATTGGGGATCGTTTACCTCGAACCGGCGCTCCGATTTCTGTTCCAGCGAAATTACCGGCATGGAAAACCGGTGCAGGAAAGCTTCCTTGCGTGGCGGGAGAACGCGAGCACCACACTTGCGGCGCAGCTTGCCGTGCTCCCGCTCCTTGTCCAGGCGTTCAACCAGGCTTCTTTATCCGCCCTATTCGCCAATGTGCTTATCCTTTCGGTGGTTCCCGCGACGATGATGGCGGGATTTATTCTTGGTGCGGTTTCGCTTTTCTCCGGAGCGCTTGGATATCTCCTCGCGTTTTTTGTGAATATTCTTCTCCTGTATCAAATCTGGGCCATTGATCTTTTTGCCCGCGTGCGTATTCCGATACACAATATATTTGGGGGATTCATCGGTGTGGCGCTCTACTACATTATTCTTATTGGAATTATTATATTGAGCTCAAGAAGAAAAAAGCATGAAATTGCATAATCGTACCATTATCGTTTTCTTTGCGCTTGTCGTTCTCGACCTTGCGGTGTGGGGAACTATTTTTGCCGCACGCCCCGGGGTTCCCGCGATATATTTTTTGGATGTCGGGCAAGGGGACAGCGAGCTGGTTGTTTTCCCGGGGAACGTGAAGATGATTACCGACGCGGGGCCGGACCAAAAAATAATCAAAAGCCTCGAGGGTGCTATTCCTGGTGAGCGGTATATCGACCTCGCGGTCGTAAGCCATGTCCAGAAAGATCATTTCGGCGGATTTAACGATGTTCTCAAGCGCTACCGAATCGGCGCGTTTATCGTGAATGGCCGCACGGATGCCGAGGCGGAGGCGGAATGGAGCGCGCTTATGGGAGAGATCGAACGGCAGAATATTCCGCTTATCGTCCTTGGGGCGGGAGATGCGGTTCGTTTTGGGGAGGCGCGGGTGGATATTCTCTCGCCGGACAAGAATTGGGTGCAAAGCGGAGAATCGAACGATACGGGGCTCGTGGAGAAAATAACGCTTCCGTTGCTCACCGCGCTTTTTACGGCAGACGCGGGATTTGAGATCGAAAAATACCTTCTTGCGAGTGGCATTGATCTCCGCGCCGATATTTTGAAAGTCGGGCACCACGGCTCGAAATATTCATCAAGCGAAGAATTTCTGGCGGCGGTCCGTCCCGCGGTTGCGGCAATAGAGGTCGGAAAAAATACTTATGGGCATCCGGCGCCGGAGACCCTCGCGCGGCTTGCCAGGTTCGCGGGAAATGTGTTTCGGACGGATAGAGATGGGAATATAAAGATCGAAATTTATGGAAGGAAGCTGAAAGTTCTTACCGAGCGGTCGGAATAGGCCGTCATTTGCTGGGGAAAACATGTGGATTGTTTTCTTCCGCCGATTAAGGCGACAATATAAA
>CAYTEE010000061.1:2356-4486 GCA_964436785.1 uncultured Candidatus Saccharibacteria bacterium | reverse complement strand
TTCATATTTTAACACTTTGTTTTGTATTTGTCCGGAGGTCCCCACATCCATCGGGGTTTCTCGCCTTTTTTATAACAAATCCAAATAAGCACTGCCGTGGCAATAATAATCAGAGGTAAAAACCACAGTAAGAAGTCCTCGCCGGTCTCAATATACCTTTCAGCGAATAGTCCCGGCACGATAATAACGAGCAAATACGCAAAAAGCACGATCCAGCCCTCTTTTTTAGCCGGCGCCCAGCCCCAGCCGTAGAGCCGCGCTTTAAACCAATAACCCTGCGGATTGTCTTTTAGATAAGCAATATATTCTTTGATCATAATGATGGTGTTGATTTAGGGTTAAGCGTATCTTTGATTTGTTGAGCTAAGGCGCATAGCCCTGTGCAAAGCCACTTCAAGCTCGCGGGGGACGTTCTTTCAGACCGCTAGCAACAATCCGACTTTTTAGCTCCGCTGCATTCTGGGAAGGATGTTGGCCTCCATGATATCAATTGAGGATTGTGGAATCTGCAAGTGTGGGTGATCCTCAAATATTTTGGCTACCGCGTCGGCTGAGTCGGCCTCGACGAGCGAATACATCATAAGGTCGTTGCTTGTGTCGGTTATACCAGCACCGGTAACCTGCTTGTTTTTGCCCAAGCCCGCCGTCTCTTTGACCATCTCGCTATTTTTGGCTAGCCAGGTATCCCATTCCCCCTTCATCTTTGCCTCCATGGCCTTGCGTTCCGCCTCGGGATTCTTCATCCAATCTTGAATGACAGAAACCGGCGCTTTATAAATCGCGTAAAATTTTTTCATGTCCCGAATTATACCCCCACTTTATGAAGGAGCAAAGAAACACATCTAGTAAACTCTGGGCTCCACTCGTTGGACATGTTTGGAACGGTAGATTGGAAGGCACTTGAGCGGGAAATGCAGTAGCTTATAGTTGCGATGCCGGGGCTCAAAATTATATAACAGACAAACCGCCCGAGAGGGCGGCTTGTCTGTCTCTGGAGGGACGGCATTCCGGCTTACTTGTCCGGCACCCCTCATCCATCGTAAGTACTCACGTGTGCCAGCGAGCCTTTCTGGCGTCAGATATTTACACCCGCACTATAACATATTATGCCCTCGGGAGGGGGCGAGCCTCCAACCTCAAACTAAAAAGCCACCTTGGCCGAGGTGACTTAATAGCGCCCGATGGGACTCCCCTGGGTCCAAAGGACTTTCTTAGTGCGCCCCCCGCACGAGGCGGTTCCGAGGGGGTTTTAGGACGCAATGACAAAAAGTAGTATAGCATATTGCGCCCTCGGGAGGGGTCGAACCTCCAACCTTCCCGTTAGAACCGGTATGCACTATCCATTGTGCTACGAGGGCAAAAGAGAAAAGCCACCACAAAACACTGCACTCGGTGCAGTTCTCGGGTGGCTATGCTCTTGCTCTCAAGCGTTGCATCGTGTTTTCAATGTATCAAATCTCGTCGGCAATCTCAATTGCCTCGTCTTCGTCCAATCCTTCGCCAATCAACTCCTGTGCCTTCTCGGCAACATCCTCATCCACATCGTATTCTTCCATCAGCCGCTTTGTTTCTTCGTCCATGTATTTAAATCCTAACGCTTGCGGGAATGAAATCCCTAAATAGTGCTAGGGTTTGATCGTAAATAGACTCAACAAGCACCTCTGCTTCTTCCGCCGGAACCTGTTTTCGCAAAAGCATCAGCCGTACATTCGCGCGTATACGCGACTTAATGACTTCACTGTTAGACCAATCCACCGCTAAATCGCGTTTGATGATAGAAACCAGCTCCCTCACAAATTCTTTCATTTCTCCGTTTCGTGCAATACGGTGCTTGCCTTTTGACACCAAGTCATAGAACGCCGCCTCTTCTTCGGTGAGGCCGGTATCTCGCATTGCAAGTTCCGTTTTCTTGATTTCTCTTGCAAGCTCTACGAGCCGCTCTATAACTTTGCCGGAATTAATGATGTTATTTTCATACTCCTCGATGATCTGCTCCAGAAGTCGCATGAGTGTTTCGTATCGCGTTACATTCTTCTTCGTCCGCATGCGCAGTTCGTCATTCAGGAGTTTTTTAAGTACCTCAACGGCAAGATTCTTGTATTTTAGGTTCTTTACTTCTTCCAGAAATTT
>CAYTEE010000061.1:0-2256 GCA_964436785.1 uncultured Candidatus Saccharibacteria bacterium | reverse complement strand
CGGTCTTCGGCACTGTAGATGGAAAGCGCCTTCTTGAGATTGTCTGCAATACCGATGTAGTCCACCACAAGACCGGCCGGTTTGTCTCGAAAGATACGATTCACGCGTGCAATTGCTTGCATGAGTGTGTGATTCTTCAAGGGCTTGTCCATGTATAGCGTGTGGAGGTGGGGCACATCAAAGCCGGTGAGCCACATATCGCAGACGATAACGAGCTTCAACGGATCATTTACATTCTTAAACCGTCGTTCAAGTTGTTTCGCATCGGTTTCCGACTGGATGATATCTTCAAAATCTTCCGGCTTGGATATAACTACGGCGACTTCCGGTGCATTCGGTATCGCACGAATGGCCTGGTACATATCTGCGGCGATCTTCCGCGTCATCGTCACAATCATCGCCTTACCCTCAAGTCCTCGACTATTGAAGTGGCTCACGATGTCGGCGGCGACTTGCTTCACACGCTCTGGCGTGCCAACGAGTTCTGCCAGCTTCGCAAACTTGCGTTTCAATACTTCGCTCTCCGGTAATGCGTATTCGTCAGCTATCGTCTCAAACTCTTCGTCAATAAAGTTGTTCGTCAGGTGGAGCGGCACGAGCCGACCTTCGTAGAAAATAGGCACTGTCGCGCCATCCTCAACCGCTTGGTTTATCTTGTAGGTACTAATGTATTTCCCGAATACGAGTTCCGTGTCTCTTGATTCCGTGCTAATCGGTGTACCGGTAATACCCATAAATGATGCGTTCGGCAAGGCTTCACGCACATTCCCAGCAAATTTCGCATACTGCGAGCGGTGCGCTTCATCCGCGATGACGATGACATTTTCTGCAAGTGATAACCCACCCGCAAGCTCATCTTCTTCGTCCTCAAACTTCTGTATGGTTGTGAACACAACGCCACTCGGCGTTTTTAGTTGTTCACGAAGCGCGGGAACGCTCGGCGCCTGCCACGCGGTCGGGTAGCCGGTGCGGGCGAATGTTTTGTGAAGCTGGCCGTCTAAGTCATTGCGGTCGGTGAGAAAAACAAAGGTTGGGCTCTTAAACTCGGGTAATACTTTTGCCTTGTTCACATAAAACACCATGGAGAGCGATTTGCCGGAACCCTGTGTATGCCAAAAAACGCCGATTTTGCCGTCGCCCTTTGGCTTCACGGCCTTGCGCGTTGCCTCCACTGCCTTATTCACCCCATAATATTGGTGATACTGCGCGACCATCTTCGTATACTTTGCCGATTCGCCGTCGCTATCCGCCCCATAAACGGTAAAGTAGCGGAAGATATCCATGAGCCGCTCTTTATTGAAAATACCTTTTACCAATACCTCAAGCTCCGACATACCCTTCAAGTTGTCATTTTCACTCTCAATGCCTTTCCATATCGCGAAGCGATCCCACGCGCTCCCTATTGTTCCGTAGCGCGCCTGCACCAGGTCACTTATCACGAGAAGTTGGTTGTATTTGAAAAGCTCGGGGATTTCATTTTTATATGCTTCAAGCTGGAGGTACGCGGAACGGATAGTGCCCGACTCGCTCGTCGGACTTTTGAGCTCAAAGACCGCGAGCGGGATGCCGTTTACATACACCACCACATCGGGGCGGCGCACCGAATCTGCCCCCTGCACAGCGAGCTGATTCACGACGAGGAATTCGTTATTGTGCGGATTCTCAAAATCAAAAAAATGTGCGATCTTCGTTTCCTCGTCGCAGTCAGCCTCGCGACGCGTAATCCGCGCTCCCTCGGTGAGCAGTTTGTACGCTTGCCGATTTCGTTCTTCCACGTTCGGGTGCTCAATGTGCGAAAGTTGCTGTACTGCCTCGTCTTCCGTTTCCGCAATCCATGGATTGATACGGATGAGCGAGCGCTTAAGACGTGGCAGAAGCACAACATCGCGGAAGTTCTCCCGCTCACCAGTTATTTGCCCGGGCGCCAAGTCTGGCCCGAATTCATAGTCATAGCCAAGCTCCTTGAGCCACTCAATGACTGGCTGTTCCGCAAGCGAATCTTCGTTGAGTTTATTGGTCATAAAATCAAATGAAGCTCAAAACTAGAAATGCCAACGAAAGAATAAACAACAGATAAAAGATGAACTCGATGTGACGCTGGTACTTCGTGAAAGTTATGAAGATTTTTTCCTTTAAATTTTTACCGGTAGAGACCAGAAACAGTTTCTGAGCCTCGGCGAATAGGTCCCTTGCCTTTTGTTTCAATTCTTCTTCGGTTTTTACATTAATTAATTCGGCTTGTTTACCCGCCGAGGC
>CAYTEE010000060.1:0-4510 GCA_964436785.1 uncultured Candidatus Saccharibacteria bacterium | reverse complement strand
AACTTTTGGGTTAATAGGCGTGTTCACTTATTTATTTTTATTATTAATTCCAATAACATACTTACAAACTGGAGTTTGTAAGTATGTTATTTTATTAAATGCGCTGGAAAGATCTAAGAAAATTGACGAATATTTTCCCGTATGGCGACAGAGTATGCTCCACGAATTTTCCGCGGTATTTTTTGTTGATCAATCCTGCGCTATAAAGCCGCCGCGTGTGTTCCCCTAAGGTTTTCTCATTAGCCCCGATCGCCTCAATAATGCCCTCGAGAGTTATCGCTTCGCGCGACGCGACCAAAAGCAATATCTCAATGCGGTAATGGTTTGCCATCCCCTTCAAGTGCCGCTCCATCTGCTTTGCCGTTTTCGTTTTTCCCATACCTGCATTATACACAACATCCTTACAAACTCCAGTTTATAAGGATGTTGTTTGTGAGAGCGAGATTGGCAGAAAGCGATTCTCTCGTCAAGTCACAAAAAAGGCGAAGAATGTTTACTCGGCGGGCGGAGCTTCGGGAATCGGCTCTGCGGGTTGGAGCGCGGGTTGTAGTTCTGCGGGCGGGAGTTCGGGTTGCGGCTCCGGCTGTGATTCCGTGGGCGGAGGGGTCTCTTCTCTCGTTGTGGTTGGCGGGGCATCTTCCGTTACGTTCACGTTCTCGTCCGATGGAATTGTCGGAGCCGGAATTAATGGGACTGTAGTAGTGCTATTGTCCGGAGCAGGCTCGCTTAAAACCGGCTCCTCAACTGCCGGAGTCGTCGTTGCTGTTTCATCCGTTGACGAGGATTCAGCTTCCGGCAGAACCGTTTCGAGTAGGATGGCTCCAAGCGAGCCGAGAGATTCCGGAATGCCTTCAGAAATTATCGTTTCACCTCCGCCGGAAACCAGGGTTTCCGAGGGAGATGCGAGTGTGTAAATACAATAGGGCCGCGACGGATTTTCATCCTCATAAAATGTATAGATGCGCTCGGCAACGGTTGCCACATCGGTTAATTGGCCTGTTGTATGCGAAAGATCCACGATAATTGCCTCGAGTGCCGCGAGTGCCTCGCTAACCGTTGAGTTCGAGGAAAGTCCCAAATGGTCAAATGCGGATGAACCGTTATCGGCTCCGGCAATAAGCGCATTCAGATCAAGGCGGCTTGAAACGACATTCGATTCGTCGCCCAATGTCATTGCACGCGCCCTGCAAAGCTTTGCGGGAACGGAATTTCCGCTCGGGCAGTTTGGGATCCAAAAGTTATTGCACATTTGCGCTCCAGTTGTTGCGGCAAAAGCGCTGGAGAATGTCCCTGAAAGCGCCTGTATCTCCGCTTCCCAAGCGCTTGAACCCTCTCCGCCCTGCGAACATCCTTCATGATTCCGCCAATAGCCGACGGAGAGCGCGCCACAGGAGGCGGGCCGACGTTCGATTTTTGCCGTCACATTTACCACGTGCGCCTCAAACGCGGAAAGTGGGATCACAAAACCCAAAAGCACAAGTATCAACGCGAATTTTGAAACCAGCAGGACGCGCCCAGCTCGTTTAAAAAAATTCAAAAAATAAAGTCCGTGCGCCGCAGCGTTCCCTTGCTCGGCGCGAATCGTTTCTTTGTGCGTTATAAAAACTTCCGCTTCTTGATCCGGTTTTTTCATTGCAGTCTTCCGCGCGTGGACGGAATCGACATATTTTCTTGTATTATGCTTGTGCAATTTCATCCTTTAGTTTCTCAAATTCGTGGCAATCATCGTAATTGAACCGAGATAGGGCAAACGCACCGGTCTGCCAAAAAACGTTAAGTTCTTCCCAACCAAGGACTCATATCGAACGGGAGCATCTTCGCTGAAATTTGCATCTCCTTTGGTAACTAATGTTTCTTCTTCCAAACGCACGACCCGGTGGATCGTAAACCCGCCGCCCGTTCCGTTCCGATACACGACAATATCCCCCACCCTGATCTCGTCTTTCGGCACCCCCTGGATCAAAACCAGGTCCCCTTCCTTAAGCGCCGACCACATGGAGCCCGATGTGATAGCCGCCATGGGATATGGCGTATTGAGCGCCGAGGAAAGCGCGCGCGGCAGACCGAAGACAACACCCCCAAAGATCAACACGTAGATCAGGAAATTTATCGCTTTTCTCCATGCGCTTTTTTTCGGGGCAATCGTTACGGATGCCTCGTCATGTGCGTACTTTTCTTCCTCCATAAATGCTTCTATAAGCCGAACGTTGGGATCTTAAAGAGAAACACTCTGCCGGTATATTTTTTTCCGGTTTCGCCGGATGCGGGAACATACAGAGAAAATTCTATCTTGGTGGAATCATGCGGCCGGAGCTTGAAAAAATTCTTATCAAGGTCCATAAGGTCGCTGATAGACCCCACCTTCCACACGGCGACGAACATCGGCATCGGCGTTCCGTTTTTGAGGGCCACGCGGCGCACCGCAGACGTTCCGCGCGCCAGATCTCCGAAATCGAGCGACTCCGACGTGGGATTCACGCCTACCGCCGATTCTCCCTCGATCACGCGCACCAGCGCCCGGTACTTGTTGGCGTCAAGCACGACATAGAAGAGGAAAAGAAAAATGATAAGCAGAACGGCCGCGACGATCTTATCGGAACGCCGGATCGGCCTGCCTGCGGATTTTTCCCACCATCCTTCGAACTTTTCCCAAATGCCTTTCCGTGAACCCGCCTCTTTTTCTTGGTCTATAGGAATGTTATCCATACGCCCATTATTCCACGTTGAATTATAAATGTCCAGAAAGCGACGTCAGCCGCTCTATCCCCCAGCCCGCACCCGCACAAGCCCTTTCCCTTTCTCCATCTTTAAAAAAAGGAAGGGCGGGGCAAGCCAGGGTGAGAACGGCCAACCGCTCGCTACGCTTGCTTATGCTTGCGAAGCGTTATCAGTAGATGTCCGTTACTTCGAACCACAGATTGCAGCCGAAGACTTCGTGCTCCAGTTCCGGTGGAAGCATATATGCGTTCGGATCTGCCAAAGGATTTTGGCTTGCCACAAACGATGGCCAATCCTGCGCGCACTGCCCCGTAAAGCACGGCACCGCAAGGTCGATGATCCAATTGTCGCCTACGTCAGTGCCGAACTTATTGATCTTTCCATGCGCAACGGATGAGGTTGCGAAAGGATCGTGGAAGGCAGGAATGCTCGTATCGTTCCCCGGGGCGGGATTTCCGTCCGCGGTCTTCGAAAGATACGGGCAAAGCGAGGGATAACAATTCTGAAGATAGGTCTGCCACGAGGGGTCGCTCGAACTATAGGGCGCAGCCGGATAGTTATTGTGACACCACGCGCGCGCGTTATCCACTCCCACCTGCGTTTCGTATGCCGGCCTCGGTTTTGGCTTCTGCTTGATCGCATACTCCACTGTTCCCACACGGGTTTGATCTTCCTCAGAGAATGATTCGCTAAATGTCACAAATATTCCCTGTTCAAGATGCTCCTGCGGGAACACGGTGCCGAAAAGGCGGCTTGCCGGATGCACAAAGAGCGCGTTCTCGATCTGCGCTGTTACATTGATCACGTGCGCCTCAAACGCGGCGAACATCGGCGAAATCACTAATGCCGCCATAAGGCCCAATGATCCGATGAGTAGCTTCTTCATGCTTTTATGCTACTCCCCATCTCTCCTGCGAGAAAACGAGAAAATAGGAATAGCGAAAAAGTTTACCGAGGAGCAGCCTCAGACACTCCGGTTACTTCGACCCAAAGATCGCAACCGAACATTTTGTGCTCGTTCCCGATCGGCTGGGTGTATTGGCTGGGATCCGCACTCGGATTTATGCCGTGAACGAAATCAGCCCAATCCTGCGCGCAGAAACCGCCGAAGCACGGCACCGAGAGATCAATGGTCCAGTTGTCGACAGTATCGCCCGGAGTCGTATCCTCATTATCGGTATCGGACTTTGCTAACCGTCCCAAGGTATCGAGCCACGTCACCGTGCTGGTGCCAACCGTAAACGGCTGATGGAACGAAGGAGTATTTCCGTCATTCTGGTCTGGGCCATCCTTGGAAATATATTCACAGAGGGAAGGAAGAACGCCCCATGTGCCGGGTAATGCACCCGATGCGTCTGCCGGTGCTGGACCGCAATCAATGGTATAGCCCCCATTCCCGTTAGGAACGACGTGTCCCGTGGCAGTTGGACCGATTATTTCCGTGCCATCTTCATTCGTAAGCGCGCACTTCGGCTTCTGACGAATGATGTACTCAACATCATCAACGCGATCCTCTTCCAAGAACGAACCCGAAAGAGCAATACTTAATGGCTTATTCAAGTGCTCCTGCGGAAATACGGTGCCGAACGTGATCGGCGTTACCGGTACCGAGAGAGCATTCTCGATCTTCGCGGTTACGTTAATTACGTGCGCTTCGAATGCCGCGAACATTGATGCGCCGAGCACCACTGCCGTGAACATTCCGAAGGCAAAAAGAATTTTTTTCATTGTGTGTTGTTGATTAATAAGTTTTTTTACGACCTTTGAATATAAAAATAGCTATCTTCGGCGA
>CAYTEE010000059.1:0-4518 GCA_964436785.1 uncultured Candidatus Saccharibacteria bacterium | reverse complement strand
CTATTTTTTGGCAAGCGCCTCAAGCGCGGGGCGATAACGTTCGATAAACTTCTCTATCCAGACGATAAGTTTCTTAAAAGATATCCTGGGGATCGTATCCGCAGCCGAAGTTCCTACTTTTAATATTTTTCGTGTCATAGCCTAGTTATAATCGCATTATAACACGTGTCAAATGCCATACAGTTGGCCTGACGAATTACCCGCCCGAATCCTCGAAGGCTGGCGGGCTATCTAATGGCTGACCTGGTAGTAAAACTTCAAGTTTGTGGATCGTGGCAGGCAAGGCCGCTTGAAGTTTCACTACCCGGCTAATATCTAATACCTAATGACCGATCCACTCGTCTTTTTGAATTCCCGATTGCCGAATAATCCCCTTAAGCGTCCGTGGCTTAAGCGCACGATTGCCGTGAAACGGAATACATACTTGGCGGAACGTGCCCCCGTGGTGCCCAACATAATAGAAATGGCTGCCGCGGGTATGATTCAGCGCGAACCCGTATTCTTTTAAAAAACGGACGACGTCTTCCGCCGTCCAATTATAAAAACCCCTCGGCATTATGCCGGCGCCAATGCTCGCTTTCCGATACTTAGTTCTCCAAATGAGTAGATCGACTTCGAATCTATTTCTTTCACTTTGGACTTTGCGGCGCGAAGCTTAGTCCACATCATTTCATATTCAGCATCAGCCCTCTGATTAAGAACAGCTGGCCTTGCCTTTATTTTCCGCGCAGATTCCAAATATCCCTCCACTGCTTCAAAAAGCAAAAGCAGCGCTTCGCGAGCGGTAGTTCCCTCTTCTACGATATTAAAATCAAGGCAGGTGCCATACCAGGTATCGCCCTCTCGAAACACGATAAATCGCGCCGAACCTCTTTGCAGCGTATTTTTATACTTCATCCTTTTTTACGAATATAACATACCGCAGAAGATCTATCAAACTGGGCGACTATTCGCCTATCCGCTCCAAACCAATAATGCGGTTCGTTCTTGAGCGATAAAGTTTTTTCTGCGTTTCGTCCATTTATGTATAGTGTACCAAAACGATAATGGCCACGGGTGGGCTGGGTGCTATGGGTTTAAATTTTCAGTCCTTAGCAAGTGGGTCCTCGTTTTTTATTTCCCCAAGCAATGGGAAATGTTCCAATGCTCGCTTGAATGTCAGCGGAGAAACACCTCGCATCTGTGAATAGCCATAGGCATAATCGACAAGATCGGCTCGTTCCAGTAAAACAGCGATAAGATGAGCGCATGAGCTTAAATTATTCATACGACCAGAGCCCGGGCCATATGGCTTTCCTCGCAACTCTCCTTTCGTTCTATATTTAACATCTTCGTTCAAGGCAATCGCCTCGAGATACTGCAAAAAAACTTCCATTGGTACGCCGTATGCTGCCGGTATGTCTTTTTTTATCTCAGCCAATATTTCAGCCGGTGGTTCATACGCTATATGACCATTACGCTCAACGTGGTCGAGCATATAGGATGACCTCACAAATAAACAGGCGAGTAGTTCAAGTGCGTGACGACTTTTATTTTTCATATGTTGCATTTCCCGTGATATAGCCAAAAAAGAAGCGCTTTCCACAGCAAATCGACCGCCCTTCTTTATATAGGGCCACATATCATTAGGATTCGAGTCTTTGCGTTCAGTCTCCTTCCCAGGTTTTCCAATGCCTACATCATATCCACCCATTGACCACAGAACGTGGAACTTCATTTTTTCTTGAGATGGCCCCCTCGGAAGAGCGATGGCGCCCTCGATGCTTTTAATACGAAGGGCTTTGGCAGCTTTTATTTGTGCCTTGTCTAGTTTTAATAGCGCATTCAATTTGCCTTTTGTCATGTGGATAACTTGATCTTGATCAAATACACCTCTTGTGATAAGATCCGAATGTATAGATATAGTGCGACTTAAGATAATTCATACAACTAATGGAAAGGATCGTCAAAAAAAATAGAGGCAGCCAGCGACCACTTAAAGTGGTGGAGCTTTTTTCTGGTGTCGGTGGTTTCCGCATCGGGTTTGAGGGCAAGCCAAATAAAAAATCTCCTTGGTCGCACGATTGGTCTCCACAATTGGCCAAAGGTTCACCCCTCCAAATCACCTGGAGCAACCAATGGGAACCTGCCACAAAAGTTCAGCACGCTGCTTCTGTTTATAGAGAGCGTTTCCATAATGGCAAAGAGCCAAATCAATACTTTAATGCTGATATTAATCTGGTCGTTGATATGAACCCACTTCCGATACCAAAGCACGATCTTCTTGTCGGCGGATTTCCGTGTCAAGATTATTCTGTTGCGAGAACATTGAGCCAAGCTGCGGGCATTGAGGGCAAAAAAGGCGTTCTCTGGTGGGCAATTCACAAGATACTAAAAAGATCAAAGAAAGACGCACCGAATTATATACTACTCGAAAATGTAGACCGGCTTCTTAAATCTCCAGCGAAACAGCGAGGGCGCGATTTCGGCATTATCCTTGCTTCCCTATCTGAACTTGGATACGTGGTCGAATGGCGCGTCGTCAATGCCGCTGACTATGGCATGCCACAACGAAGACGAAGAACGTTCATACTTGGATACAAAAAAAATTCTCCGATTGGTCGGCTCGCAATGGCAACCCCTCGCCTTGAGTGGATTACTAAGACTGGCGTCATAGCAAAAGCTTTCCCTGTGATACACAAGGATAAACGCCTACCATTTCAAGAAAAGATAAGTGGTTCATTGCTAGATATCAGCGAAAAATTTAAATTTGCTTTCGAGAATACAGGAATGATGGTGAATGGAGAATTTATATCGCTGCGTACTCATCCAAATTATGACGGCCCTGCAATCACTCTCAAAAATATACTTTTGCCACCAACGAAGATTCGTGAGGAATACTGGATAAACGAAAAGAATTTAAGCCAATGGAAATATTTAAAGGGAGCGAAAAAAGATGAACGCACTGCAAAAAATGGTTTTTCGTATGTTTATAATGAGGGGCCGATGAATTTCCCTGACCCACTAGATAGGCCCTCAAGAACTATCGTGACTGGCGAAGGCGGTCCAACTCCATCTCGGTTCAAACATGTGGTAATGCAAAATGGAAAATATCGACGCCTTACCCCCGTAGAATTAGAGCGTCTTTGTATGTTCCCCGATGACCATACCGAACACCAAGATATCAGCGATGTAAAGCGCGCCTTCTTTATGGGCAACGCCCTCGTTGTTGGGGTGATCAATAAACTTGGGAATAGTCTCTATGCAATGCACCGGAAATCATCGTTTCACAAGCGGCCTTCTTAGATACCGAATTATTTTCTGCGCTATTTTTGCAACATCGCCTTGAATTTCGTGTTCCCAAATTATGACTGGCCGCCATCCCAGCTTCTTGAGAGCGTGGAGCTTTCGTTCGTCTCGTTCCTTGTTCCGAGTGAATTTTTCGCCCCAAAACTTCTTGTGCGTTTTCGGCAACCGCATTTTACATCTCGGACATCGGTGCCAAAAACAACCGTGGATAAAAATAGCAACTCGCTTTTTCGGAAAAGCGATATCCGGTCTTCCGATTATCTTTACTAAATGGTACCGCGCGCCGGATATTCCCTCTTTTCTTAGTTCCTTTCTTAAAATTATTTCCGGCCCAGTATTCTTCGCCCGATTCGCGCTCATTACTCGCGATGTCGTTTCCCTTCTTGGAATAGGCGCTCGGCCATCTCGGATATATTCTTTCTTTACCATAATATTATGGTAAAATTTTCCCATTTTTCGTTGCTCTACACAACTCAAAATCCCGCCAATGGCGGGATTTTGATAAGCCCCCGAATTAGTACCGCGCTTTCGCTCCTACTCAATCCAACAATAACTGATATCAACCATGCTGCACGCAGGAGTTAAGCTCTCGTTGGTCTTCGGGATTTTTAAGCCACTATTACCTGGAACTTACGGAGCGTCGGAGACTCTTGCTGCCACCTAGTAAATGCCATTTTCTGCGCAATGGCATGAGCTGTACCGATAGAGTCGTTCGTTTCGACTTCGACGATAAGTTCTGCCCTCCCATTGTGAGCATAGATATCTGGCACATAAGACTGGATGACGGGTGGCTTTGCGTAAGTGGGCAAATCTGCGAAAACTGTTGTCCACCCTCTCTGTCTCGCCTCCGATGCAACCACAAGAACCCCATGATCGTGTCTATCCTGTCCTTCTTTGGTTCTCATTATCATATATTTTTTGCAATTTCGACCTTTCAATCAAAAAATCGGCTTCCTGCCGATCTCTAAAAATTCTTTTTGGTTTCCGTCGAGATCGGAGGGGATAAAGGTTGTCGTGCGCAAAAATTTGTACGTATAGGGCAACCCCCCGATATTTAATTGTCACCATAGAAAACGAACCAACATCAAAACGGTTACACTTTTCTCCAACCAAAAAACCCGCCTCGCGGCGGGATCCTTATTGCTCCGCTCTTAAATTCCCCGGGATGATCCAACCGGCGAGCGCCAAAACTTTTTGCCTCTCACGCCGGCCCAAAGAACGCGTAATTTT
>CAYTEE010000058.1:0-4535 GCA_964436785.1 uncultured Candidatus Saccharibacteria bacterium | reverse complement strand
TCGAACAGAAAAACTATACCTAATTTTATGGATTTTGTCATATCAAGAATGCGGCCGGAGTCACAAAGCTCTAGATCGAGTCTTACCCGCGGAGCCCAGAGTTGGAGAGAGCCCGAAGAATCGCTATTTTGGCCCGCTTGTGCTGAGGCTTCGGCGGGCAGGTCGGGCAATACTGGTTGCTAGTTGACAACCTGTATCTGATAGTATAGCATGCTGGAATGGCAATAAAAGGTCATATTTTAGTCACCGATATAGCCCGCACCCTAGGGGTTACCCGACAGGCCGTCCAAAAGATGCTCAAGGGCAAGGAGGGACTCCGTACGAAAAAGCTCGGTGCGGGCTATCTCTATGAAATAGAGTCTCTCCCCGAGGAGATACGAAACCGCATTGAGTCAGCTCAGAAAGAGGCCGTTGAGGAGGCGGTGCAGGTCGGCACCAAACGCCACAAGGACATCAATTTTGAAAAAGAGCTTTGGAATGCGGCCGACCGTCTCCGCGGAAATATTGATGCCGGAGAGTATAAGCACGTAGTCCTTGGGCTTCTTTTTTTGAAATACGTTTCAGACGCGTTTTATATGCGTCATGCAGAATTGGAAAAACGCCTCGCTGATCCGCAGGACAAAGAGCAATATATCGCCGACGAGAAAAGTCGTTCGGTCATCCTCGAAAACCGCGACTCATACCGAAGTGCTGGCGTCTTCTACATTCCAGAAAAAGCGCGGTGGGAACACCTGCGCGAGCGTTCCGCACATGCTGATATCGGTAAGTATATAGACGAAGCTATGGTCGCCGTGGAGAACGAAAACCAGAAGCAACTCAAGGGTGTGCTTCCTAAGATCTTCACGCGTACGCCGCTCGAGAGCCATGTACTTGGCGAGCTGGTGAATATCTTTTCCCGCATCAAGTTCAATCACGATATTGATCACGAAAAAGACATGCTCGGACGAGTGTATGAATATTTCCTCGGACAGTTCGCTTCCGCCGAAGGCAAGCGCGGAGGTGAGTTTTTCACGCCACGCTCTATTGTTCGTCTGCTCGTAGAAGTGCTTGAGCCGTATGAGAATGCGCGCGTCTTTGATCCGGCGGCTGGAAGCGGCGGGATGTTTGTGCAGATGAGTACCTATCTAAAGACACACAAAAAAGATCCCTCTCGTCTCGCTGTCTTTGGGCAAGAAAGCAATACAACGACCTGGCGGCTTTGCAAAATGAACCTTGCCATCAGGGGTATCTTCGGGCAGATAGAAGTCGGCAATTCCTATTACGACGACAAGTTCCCCGATCTGCGCGCCGACTTCGTGCTCGCGAATCCACCTTTCAATGCCGAGTGGGAGCCACACCGCTTGAGTGAGGGCGACCCCCGCCTCAAACATGGCACACCGCCGTCATCCAACGCCAACTTCATGTGGATTCAGCACTTTATTCATCACTTGGCTCCGAACGGTATGGCAGGTTTTGTGATGGCAAACGGAGCGCTCGCCGTCTCCGGCCGCGAGGGAGAAATCCGCAAAAAAATCATAGAGAGTGACCTTGTAGACATCATAATTGCCTGCCCGCCGAAGCTTTTCTATAACGTCGCTTTGCCGGTCTCTCTCTGGTTTGTTGCAAAAAACAAGAAGGGTGATCGCTTCCGCAATCGCTCCGGCGAGACGCTCTTCATAGACGCGCGCGAACAGTTTGAACAGATCTCTCGCAAGCAGGTCGTTTTCAACGATGAGCATATCAAGAAAATCACCAATACCGTCCGCGCGTGGCGTGGTGAGTCCTCCTCCGCTAAAGCTACGAACGAACAAGGAAAGACAGCGAAATATGAGGACGTAGCGGGCTTTTGCAAAGCAGTGAAGGCGGAAGACATTGCCAAAGCGGGATTCGTACTTACACCTGGTCGGTATGTTGGACTTGCAGATGAAGTTGACGATGGTGTCCCGTTCAAGGAGAAAATGCAGAAGCTCTCGGCAGAACTTAAAGATGCGTTCAAAAAGGGTGACGAACTTGAGGACCGGATTATCAATAACTTCAAAAAACTAGGCGTATGAATCCGGAAGAAGGCACAGTGGCATACATAGACGGCGCAAACCTCCACCGTGGGGTTAAGTCACTTGGGTGGGAGCTTGATTATGCACGGTTCCGTGTTTGGTTGTCCGATAAGTATGGAGTGAGCCGGGCGTACATTTTTATCGGTCTAATTCCGAAATACAAAGACCTCTACACACGGCTTCAAGAGGTCGGATACACCTTGGTGTTCAAGGAAGTGATATATGACGGCAACGGCAAGGCAAAAGGCAATTGTGATGCCGATCTAGTTACTCAAGCTATGAGGGATTCCTACGAGGGTGTTGCAACGAAGGCGATTTTAGTGGCCAGCGATGGGGACTACACCCCGCTCGTGAAATTCTGGCTGGAGAGAGGACAATTGGAGGTGATTTTGTCCCCGGCTCCAGAGGATAAATGCTCGATTTTGCTCAAGCGCACGGGTGCCAAGATTGCCTATATAAACGACCAAAAGAGCATTTTAGAGCCCCAGAATGAAAAAGCCCCCGGCAGGGACGAGCCCGGCAGGGGTCTTCTTCGTGGTGATAGGTGAATTCTATACACCCTAGATTGAATGTCAAGTGAAAAAAGACAACCGTGTGGATACTAAAATATGACCAAAAATCAAAGGAAAATATGAGAAAAGCAGAATTACAAAATAGAATAGAGGAATTGCTCGGTCTCATGGGCGCATACCGGGCGCTTCTTGTTGAATCCAGAGATCTTGTGATGCCGCGCATAGTTCGAAATGGTCAGCGGTTAGAGAAAATGCGCAACGACCTCAATCGAGGTTACGGATCAGTTTCCGAACATATTTCCAAGTTAGGGGGTGATGGGCGGCAATTTCAAATCGCCCTTTCCGCGACAGAACTTCCACGTCGCGGTCCGCATATAGACGTCGCATTACAGATCCTGGAGCAGATATTGGGTCGCCTTGAGCATACGTCAGACGATGAATTTGATTCCATTTTCGCCTTGCAACAACCGGAAACTCGCGCCCCAGGAATTATTGCCGCGAGTGGTGGGGGTGGAGGAGGGGGTGGAGGTCCAGGCGGTGGGCGCGGTGGTGACGGTGGAGGCGTAGTTATCGGCATTCCGCCTGAACAGATTGGTATTCAACATGTCAGAGATCCGCATAAGCAGTACTGGCGAAAGGTCGCTATAGATCTTTGGGGCTGGTTTCAACAGCACATTCTAACCGCCGTTATCGTCGGGCTGATTATCGCGGGCCTTGTTTATTGGCTCGGTTGGAATTGATATGATCACGAAAACCAAAACAACCTGGCGTACGATAAAGTTAGGAGAGGTGGTTGAGATTATTGACGGTGATCGTGGCAAGAATTATCCTGGAAGCGGTGAACTCGTAGCGAGTGGTTACTCTGTATTTCTGAATACTAAAAATGTATCTGGGACTAAATTTGACTTCAGTAATGTGCAATTTATTTCAGAAGAAAAGGATCGTTTATTGCGGAAGGGTGAGTTAGAACGTGGCGATTTCGTATTAACTACGCGGGGAACTATTGGAAACGTGGCTTATTACGGGAAAGATACTCCGTACGACCATATACGTATAAATTCGGGAATGGTTATTTTGAGACCAAGACAGAATATTGATGTGAGATTTCTGAATCTTTTTCTTGTTGGGCAGGTATTTAATAATCAGGTGGTATCTCTTCA
The DNA here is from genome assembly GCA_964436785.1 of uncultured Candidatus Saccharibacteria bacterium. Classification (GTDB taxonomy): domain Bacteria; phylum Patescibacteriota; class Minisyncoccia; order UBA6257; family 2-01-FULL-56-20; genus CAYTEE01. The sequence continues at coordinate 830 of CAYTEE010000058.1, read as the reverse complement.
AAGTGGCAGTGCTCAGCCGCAACTGCCAATTCGCGATCTCCAACGATTCGAAATAAAACTGCCACCCCTCACGGAACAAGCGAAGATTTCTGATACCTTGTGGCCGTTTGACGAGAAGATTGAGAACAACAACCGCATCATCAAGGCACTTGAAGAAATGGCCCAGGCGATTTTCAAGAAGCAATTCACTGTTCCAGTCGATGGCCTGCCAGAAGGATGGGAGGTGAAAACACTTGGAGATCTTGGGAAAATTATTACAGGGAAAACCCCCAGTACAAAAGATAGAGAGAACTTCGGTATAGACTACCCTTTTATTACCATTCCCGATTTACAGAATGGTATGTATGTCATAAAGACGGAGAGATTTTTGTCTGATCGCGGTGCGGATACTATGCGTGCCTCAAAGCTCCCCGCAGGCGCAATCTGTGTGAGTTGCATCGCAACTATTGGGTTGATTGGAATCGTTACGCGAGAGAGTTTTACCAACCAGCAAATTAACAGCATTATTCCGCATACAAAAATTCTTCGGCCTTTCATTTTCTTGCTATTGCAAAAAATGAAAGGCAGTTTGCAATCCCATGCTTCTGGGGGCACAGCCGCTCCAATCATAAGCAAAAGTGCCTTTGAGAAAATTGAAGTAGTAATGCCGCCAGAAAAAATCTTGGTGGATTTTTATGAAGTGACAAATTCGATGTTTGACAAAGTGTTGGCAGTACTAGAAGAAAACCAAAAGCTTGCCGCCATGCGCGACCTCCTTTTGCCGCGCTTAATGAGTGGAGAAATACAAGTATGAATCCTCAACAAAGCGAACAATTCGATAAACTGCTGAA
>CAYTEE010000057.1:0-4991 GCA_964436785.1 uncultured Candidatus Saccharibacteria bacterium | reverse complement strand
CTTAAAAAACGGGCAGTCCATCGCGCGAAGATCCTCGAGGGACAGATGAAGGGGCTCACGAAGGCGATCGTGGACGAGAAGTACTGCATAGATCTTCTTGTCCAAACCCTCTCTATCCGGGAGTCCTTGAAGAGCTTAACCTATCTGCTTCTCGAGAACCATTTAAGAACCCATGTGCGGCATCAGCTTTCCAAGAAGGGGAAAGACGATAAGGCGATCAGAGAGCTTATGAAAATTTTTTCCTTGTCGGATAAATAGTTCTATGGAGGAATTAGAATACGAAAAACAAAATGAACGGAGCAGAGGGTCCCGGTTTTGGTCCTATGCGAGCGCTTTTCTTTTGGTTCTCCTCGTTTTCACGTGGATTTTTTGGGGAGGCCAAAACAGATCAATAGGGAACGATGGAATTGTATTAGTTCAAAAAGATGATTCGGTTACGACGGAACTCCCTGCCGTTTGGGGCGACCTTGGAGCGCGCATGGTCGCGGCGGGGGTTATTGACCGCAAAAAATTTCTCGATCTTTATGCCGGACGAGGCGGGATTTCCGAGGATGACCAAGAACTTCTTGATGGCATTGGGAGCGGAAAAATAAAAGCGGGACCAAGCAATGCGGGGTTTCTCTTGAATCTTTTCTGGGCGCTTGGGTTGAGCAATGAGAACAGAATATTGAAAGAGGGGCCGATGGCCGATCCTCGCTATGGGGACCCTTCGGGTTTTGCCTCGACGGGAGGGTGGACATTGGCCCACGGAAACCCGATGGATCACTACAGCATGCATGCGTTTTTTGTTCTCTCGGCGGATCAGCAGGAATTAGTCGAACGCGTGAGCAAGAACATCTATCGTCCTTGCTGCAACAATGCCACCCACTTCCCGGACTGCAATCACGGGATGGCGATGCTGGGGTTCCTGGAGCTTATGGCCTCGCAGGGCGCCCACGAAGAAGAAATGTATCGCGCCGCGTTCCGCATGAACTCACTGTGGTTTCCGGAACAATATGCCACTATCGCGCGCTATTTTTTGTCGCGCGGGATGGATATAAACCGCGTGGATCCGAGAGAGCTCCTTGGGGCTTCATATTCGAGCGGATCCGGTTTTCAGAGAATTGCGGCGATGGTGCCGCTTGAAGAAGAACGGCAAAAACCGAGCGGTGGATGCAGCGCGTAGAACACGAATATGAATGATCAATGTTGTTCCAATATGAATATGGACGAGCCTCGCACGGATAGCGCCCGATTGGATGGAGGCGGGTATCAGTGCCCGATGCACCCGGAGGTCATATCTCCCTCGCCCGGACGGTGCCCCGAGTGCGGCATGGATCTTCTTCCGATCAAGCCGCGCAAAGGAAAAAATGAACACGAGAAAGGGCACGAAGCCGCAGGACACGACAAACCCTCCTCCACTAAAGTTCCCGCCGCCGATAAATCTTTGACGGACAAGCCGGCGGGTAAACATGCCGGACACTCAACGAATCTGTTTCTTAAAAAATTCTGGCTGAGCCTTGCCCTCTCTGTTCCGGTGGTTCTTTATTCCGACCTTCCGGCGCGCCTGTTCGGATGGTCCGCTCCGGAATTTTTGGGGGCGGAGCTCATCCCGATCGCGCTTAGCACAATAGTATTTTTCTATGGAGGATGGATATTTTTGGCAAGCGCATTTCGGGAACTTCGTGCGCGTTTGCCGGGGATGATGACGCTGATCGCCATTGCGATCCTTGCGGCGTATACCTGGAGTGTCTGGAGCTTTTTCGCTCGTGCCGGACACGATCTTTTCTGGGAGCTCACGACGCTTATCACCGTGATGCTCCTCGGCCATTGGGTCGAGATGAAGGCGGTCAAGGGAACCCAGCACGCGCTTGAGGAGCTTTCAAAGCTTATGCCGGACACCGCCGAAGTGATGCGCGATGGGAAGACGGAGGTCGTACCGATCTCGGAGGTAAAAGCCGGCGATATTCTTTTCGTGAGGCCCGGAGGGAAGATCCCGGCCGATGGCGTAGTGGTGTCCGGAACTTCCGAGGTTGACGAGTCAATGGCGACAGGAGAATCTCGGCCGGTCTTGAAAACGAAAGAGAGCGAAGTTATCGCGGGGACATCGAATGGCGACGGTTCGCTTACGATCCGGGTGACAAAAGTAGGGGATGAGACGTTTCTTGCCGGCGTCATGCGATTGGTTTCGGAGGCGCAGGCATCGAAGTCCCGCCTGCAGATGCTTTCCGACCGCGCCGCGTTCTATCTTACGATAGTCGCCGTTGTCGTTGGCGCGATCACTTTTTTTGTGTGGTTTTTGAGCGCCGGAGTTTCCGTTGGGGTTGAGCGCCTTGTCGCGGTACTGGTCATCGCGTGCCCCCACGCGTTGGGGCTTGCGGTTCCGCTTGTCGCCTCGATATCAACGTCTCTTGCGGCACGGCACGGCTTTTTGATCCGAAACCGGATCGCGCTCGAATCCGCCCGGAAAGTAGGCGTGGTTCTTTTTGACAAAACGGGGACTCTTACAAAAGGGGCGTACGGAGTTCTCCGAGTATGGTCGTTCGACGCTTGGGGAGAGAACGAGGTTCTTCGGACAGCGGCTTCTTTGGACGCGAACTCGGAACATTTTATCGCGCGTGCTATCGTTGCCGCCGCGAAGGAGAAAAATATTCAGCTTGCCGAGGTGGATGACTTTGTCCGAATTCCGGGGAAGGGCGTGCAGGGAAAGATCGGAGGAACGATCGCGGCGGTTGGCGGCACGCCTCTTTTGCCTTTAGGAAAGGATTTTTTCTCCGAGGCGGTTGCCGCGGAGATAGAAAAAGAAAATCGCAGAGGAGCGACGGTAGTGTATGTTCTTCTGGATAATCGGGTTCTTGGCGCGATCGCCCTTGCGGACGTGATAAGGGAAGAATCCCGCGAGGTGATCCGCGATCTTAAAAAACTGGGAGTTCGGGTTGCCATGGTGACCGGCGACGCGAAGCCGGTCGCGGAGTGGGTTGCTCTGGAATTGGAGATCGATGAGACATTCGCGGATGTTCTTCCGCAGGAAAAATCCGAGAAAGTAAAAGAACTTCAGAAGCGCGGGCTTTCGGTCATGATGGTCGGGGACGGCGTGAACGACGCCCCGGCGCTCACGCAGGCGGATGTCGGCGTCGCGATCGGCGCGGGGACGAACGTTGCGATAGAATCCGCCGGAATTATTTTGGCGAGGAACGATCCACGGGACATCGTTAAAATAATCGGCCTTTCCCGCGCTACGTATCGGAAGATGATAGAAAATCTTTTTTGGGCGACCGGCTACAACGTGATCGCGCTTCCGATCGCCGCGGGAGTTCTTGCTCCGTGGGGAATTCTGCTTACCCCCGCGTTCTCCGCGGTTTTAATGTCTTTCTCTACCATTATCGTTGCGGCGAACGCCGTGCTTTTGCGGAGGGTCGAGCGGCGCTTATAGTAGCTGTACCGCTGTGGAGCTTCACGCGTTTTTCGGATAGACTGAAGAAGTGAGGAAAAGGAAATGTGCGGTATTCGATATTGACGGCACGATCTTCCGTTCGAGCCTGCTTATCGAATCGGTTGAGGCATTGATCGATTCCGGAGCATTCCCGAAGCGCGCACGGGAGATCTTTGAGGGGCCGCACCGGCGCTGGCTTGACCGGAAAGACGGTTATGACAAATATATCGGCGCGGTGATAGCGGCATCCGATAAGTACACCAAGGGAATGCGCCGTGGCGATTATCTGCGGATCATCCGCGGTGTCGTCCGCCGGCACAAGGACCGCGTTTATCGTTATACCCGCGATCTTATCAGAGATCTTAAACGGAAAAATTATTATCTTCTTTCCATTACCCATTCGCCGAAATACATCGCCGACGGATTTGCGAAGACCTTAAAATTTGATAAAGTGTACGGGCGCCTTTTTGAAATTGACGCGCGCGGGAGATTTACGGGCGGGGTTCTCCACGAAGACCTCATCGTAGATAAGGCAAAAATTCTTCTACGTGCGGTTGGGAAAGAAAACCTTACGCTTCGCGGGTCGGTGGGGGTGGGCGACAGCGAGTCCGACATCCCGTTCCTCACGCTCGTTAGCCGGCCCATTTGCTTTAATCCGAACCTGAAACTCTATCGGGTCGCAAAGCGGATGGGATGGGAGGTGGTAGTGGAGAGGAAAGATGTGATATATCAGCTGAATCTCAAATAAATCACGAATAGAGCATCGCGAATAGTCACGAATATATGACTTATGATGATTTTAAAAAAATTGAGTTGCGTGTTGCGAAGGTTCTTGCCGCGGAGCGCGTAGAGGGATCGGAAAAACTTATTAAACTTCGGGTGTCCTTGGGAGAAGAAGAACGCCAAGTCGTTGCTGGTATCGGTAAGGCATATGAACCGGAGCAATTGATCGGAAAAAATATTGTGATCGTGGCGAATTTGGAGCCGCGGATGCTAATGGGACTTGAGAGCCAAGGGATGCTGCTTGCGGCAACAAACGAAGCGGGGGAACCTATTATTCTTGTACCGGATAAAGAAGTCTCGCCGGGGAGCGGTATAAAATAGATGTTCCGCATTACCGCAGAGGATGGGGGGGCGCGCCTTGGCCGGCTTGAGACGCCCCACGGCGCGGTTGAAACGCCGGCTTTTGTCGTCGTGGGAACGGATGCGAGAGTGCGATGCCTTGAGCCGGAAGATATTCCCGGAACAAAGACGCAGATAATCATCGCGAACACGTTCCATTTATGGCGGTCGCTTGGGGATGTGGGACTCGCGGATTTTCCCGGGCTTCATGAAGAGATGGGATGGCAAGGGCCGATTATGACCGATAGCGGCGGTTTTCAGGTGTTCAGTATGGGTGCCGCGCGCGAGTTTGGGGTTGGGAAAGTTGGGCGGACAGCTCCGACGCTCCGAAATGATTCGGAGGTCGGAGTCCCGACCGCGGAGCGCGTCGGGAAAAATCTCGTGCGCGTCACGGATTCAGGTGTGTATTTTCGGGAAGGAAACGAGGAGGTGTATCTTGATGCGGAGCTTTCCATGA
>CAYTEE010000056.1:0-5141 GCA_964436785.1 uncultured Candidatus Saccharibacteria bacterium | reverse complement strand
ATCGGCGAACGCGTGCAAGCTCTCGGCCGGCATCTTGAAAGCTATGAGGCTTTTATGAAAAAAATCGGCATAAATCTAGGCACTACGGTGAATGCCTACAACAGCGCCTACAAAGAACTCGGGAAGATAGACAAGGATGTCTTGAAGATCACCGGCGAGAGCGCCGGCATCGAACCGATAGCCATTGAACGGCCGCAGGAAATTGAAGATTAGTTACTAGCCACTAGATATTAGCCAATAGCATCTTTGGCTACGCTAAGTTCTAATAACTAACACCTAATTTCTATCCCTACCTCTTCCGCTTCCGCAGGAATGTGGGAATATCCCACATATCTCCGGATTCTTTCTTTTTCTTGTCTTCTTTCACGGGCACAAAACCCTTCGGAGAAAACTCATCAATGGTAATTCCCGAGGTTGCCGGAGCAATTTTCGGCGGCACGGGGGAAATTCCCGGGATGCCGGTTCCCTTTACTTCGGCGTGTTCAAAAAATGCTTCTTTCTGATCTTCCTTAAAACGATTAAAAAGCGTGCTTACTTGCCCTCCTGCGGAATTGAACCCGGTTGCGATCAGAGTAACCTTGAGCTGTTTCGCGCGGAGACGCCTGTCGTAATATGCCCCAAAGATTATCCGCGCGCTCGGATCCGCGGTCTGCGCGACAAGCTTTGCCGCCTCATGGATCTCGTTCATCTTGAGGTCGCGGCCGGAAATTCCGAGAACAATGCCCTTTGCTCCGTCGGGGCTCACTTCAAGAAGCGGGGAATTCAACGCCTGATTTACGGCGCTTATCGCGCGATCCTGCCCGCTTGCTATCCCCATGCCGACGATCGCCGAGCCGGCGTCTTGGATCACTGTTTTAATGTCGGCAAAATCGACATTAATGATCCCCGGAGAAACGATCAGCTCCACGATCCCGCGGAGCGCGTTCTTTAAGACGTCATCGATCGCCTCGAACGCCTTGATGATCGGGGTTTCGCGGCTGATAATAGAAAAGATGCGGTCGTTCGGGACCATAATTAACGCGTCTACTTTGTCGCGAAGCTTTACGAGTCCCTCTTGCGCGATGCGATCCCGCTGGCTTCCCTCGAACGCGAACGGTTTTGTAACGAACGCCAGAGTAAGCGCGCCGGTCTGTTTTGCCGCTTCGGCGACGATCGGCGCGGCACCGGTGCCCGTCCCTCCGCCAAGCCCCGCGGCTATAAAAATCAAGTCCGCGCCTTTCATCGCCTCCGCGATGTCGGACCGGTTTTCCTCCGCGGCCTGCCTGCCGATCTCCGGATTCATTCCCGTTCCCAAGCCCCGCGTCAGATTTCTGCCGATATATATCTTATGCTTGGCGGTGCACTGATCCAGATCCTGGTGATCGGTATTGATAGCCACAAAATCAACGCCTTTAAAAAAATCACGGCTCATCCGGGAGATCATATTCCCACCGCCGCCGCCAATGCCCACCACTTTAATATTGGCCAACGGATACGATTTCTCTGTTTTTTTTCTCTTGCTTGCCATTGGTTATCCTGTATGAAAACTTTCCACGGGAACTACGGCAAAAAATATCGGAAAATATTTTTTATCGTCATAGGAGAGGAGAGCGAACTTGGACGCCACTTCTCTTGGTCGGCTCCATAGAGCACAAGCCCAAGAACATTCACATACTCGGGGTCTTCAAAGAATTCCGAGAAGTTCGGGTTCTCGACCGCCCATTCGTCGCCTACCGCAAGACCAACTTGAGTCGCAAGTTTGAGCTCCTGCTTGACAAGGTCCGTAATACCGGGCATTTTTGCTCCCCCTCCCACCAGCACCGCGCCGCCGGGAAGCTCCCCCGCTTTCCCCAATAATTTAAGCTCATTGCCGATAAAGTCAAATATCTCCGCAAGGCGCGACTCGATGATCTCGGCGATGAACCGCCGCGAGATAGTTCCCTTCGCTCCCGGGATAAATTTATCGAGCTCTACGGTCTCTTTTTGGCCAACGTCCTTCGCGAGCGCGTACCCATGGCTCAACTTTATCTTCTCCGCCGCCGCGACCGGAATTTTGAGTCCAACCGCTATGTCGTTCGTAACATTGCCCGCTCCGGCCGGGAATATCGACGTATGGAGCAGTTTGTTCTCTTCATACACGCACAGTCCCGTCGTCCCGAACCCGATGTCGATCAAGACCACGCCCAGATCTTTTTGGCTCTTGCTTAACGCGGAGCGGCCCGCGACCAGGGGGCCGAAAATAAGCCCGCCGATCCGCCCTCCCGCAAGCTCGGTAGCGCGCATAATTCCTTTTACATGGGGCGCGAATGCGTCGATGATAAGCGTATTTACCTCCAACCGATTCCCCGAAAGGCCCAAAGGGTCGGCAATGTCCCCCACGCCGTCCACGATAAATTCCCGATGGACATTGTGCAGGATCATCTGATTCGGAGGAAGATTCACCGCCTGGCTTGCGCGGATCACGCGGTCTATGTCGTCCTGATAGATCTCCGCGTCAACCCGAGAAACCGCCGTAATTCCCCGCGAAACCTGCGTGCGCGCCTGCGGCGTTCCTATACTTACATAAACATTCTGGAGCGCCGCACGGGAAAATTTCTTCACTTCCGCGAGAGCTCTTCCCGCTACCTGTGACGCCTCTCCAAGATCCGTGATCGCGCCTTTCCTCACTCCTTGGGAGGGATGAGAAAAAACAAGCCGGAGAAGCGGGCGCCCGTCTTTTTGACGCTCGGCGACAACCACGCGCGTCGTTGCCGTTCCTATATCCAAACCAGCGATGAAATGCGCCGCCATAGTGTTTCTTCCGTTTTCTTCATCCTAAGAATATCACGTTTCTTTTTGTGGTCATAGCCGGCAAGATGCAGGAAACCGTGGAGAACAAGCCGGGCCTCCTCTTCCGGCTCTCCGGCGGTAAGATCGCGGTTCAAATACAGGGTTCCCAAAAAAGGAACCGGGCTTTCGGGGTGCGGAAAATCGGGCGGTTCGGGCGCCGCGATAACGTTCGCAGGGCCTTTTTCTTTCGGCAGAAGCCTGCTCTTCAAGATACGCATGGCGCGGCCATCCAAAAAAACGACCTCAATATTCCCCCGCGTATGCAGGGCGCGCGACAGACGCTTGGCGACCGCGGTTATCCTCCGCGCTTCGCGGAGCCCGATCCGAACGCCCGAGAAAACAATGCGCACGAAAATCAGCGGGGGATCTTCCCCTTCACAATCTCCCCAACCATGCGGCCGTCGGCTTTCCCTTTAAGTTCCTTCATCGCCTCCCGCATTGCGGAATTGAAATCCGAGGATCCGCCGGCAATAATGCGCTCCACGATTTGTTCTATTTCCTTCCTCCCCATCTCCGGAGGAAGATACGGCGCGATAAGTTCGATCTCCCTCTCTTCTTTTCCGGCAAGGTCTTCTCTCCCTCCTTTTTTGAAAAGTTCTATCGCCTCTCTTCGTTTTTTTAGTTCGCGCCGAAGCACCTCAAAAACCTCTTCGTCCGAAAGCTCATCGGTAGTTCCTTCCTTGCTCCGCTTCTCTATCTCGCGATTCTTTATCTGCGCGATCATCAGCCGCGCGAGCGATGTCCGCTCCGCGTCTCTTGCCCGAAGCGCATCCTTCAAATCATTCTCGAGCTTCCCCTTGACCGACATCACGCAAGGCCGAGCTTTTTAAGCCGCTCGAATTCTTTCTTCTTCGCGGTACGATGCTGCGCGGAAAGGCGACGCGCGCGGCGGCTCACCGGGCGCTTATAAAAACGGCGCTTCTTCGCCTCCCGGATAACTCCTCCCCGTTTCACTTTTTTCGAGAAACGAAAAAGAAGCGCGCTCGAAGATTCTCCCTCTTTTTTTCTGACTTCAACCATTGATGTGTAATTTTTTTGCGATTTGAGCCAATGACTCTTTTGGCGCGTTATTCACGATACCCTGCACTGATCCCCCGCCATCTTCTTCCCACCTCGGAAGAAGATGCACGTGGAGGTGGTCCACTTCCTGCCCCGCCGCTTTCCCTTGATTGATACCGATCGTTATCCCGTGTGCCCCGAGGCGCCCGGTGATCGCCTGCGCGACCCGCTGAACCGCGGAAAAGAGCGGCAGTATCTCCGGCTCGGGAAGTTCTCCCAGTGTCGCGGCGTGATACTTCGGGATCACGAGCGCATGGCCGGGAGCGCGCGGATGGATATCGAGGAACGCCATAACCTTGTCGTCCTCATATATCCCCGTTTCAACCGATACCTCCTTCCAGGCCATCTTGCAGAACAGGCATTCCCGGTTCATTTTTCCTTGAGCCGTTTCCTTATTTCCTCGACTATTCTATCCAAAGCCACGGTTTCCTGCAAGCTGTTCCGCAAGTCGCGGAGAATCACGTTCTCTTCGTAGATCTCCCTCTGGCCCAAAATGAGCGCCAGGGGATATTTTTCCTTATCGGCAACCTTGAGCTGAGTTTTCAACGATTCCTTGCCGAATGCCTCACCTGCTTGGATGCCGCCCGTCCGAAGGCTTTCGACAAGCGCGAGTGCTTTCCGCTTCGCAAGGTCGCCGATATAGACGACGAAAACTTTCTTGTGATTTTTGACCGGAAGCTTCACCTCCTGCGCCTTCATCACGGCAACAAGCCGTTCAAAACTCACTGCGCCTCCGACAGCCGGCGTAAGCCGTCCCCCAAGCGATTCGAACAGATAATCATAGCGGCCGCCTCCCGGCAATGCTCCCACATCCGAGCCCGGGCCTTCGACAAAAAATTCGAATACCGTCCGGCTGTAATAATCGAGTCCACGGACCAACTGGTGGTCAAGCCCATAGGGGATCTTAAGTTCGTCCAGATATTCAAGAACTCCCTTCAGATGGTGGCTGCAGATAGTGCATATTTTGTCGAGCAGATTCGGAGCACCCACCTTAAGCGGCTGGCATTGTTCTTTTTTACAGTCAAGAAGCCGGAGAACGTTCGTGTTGAGCCGCCGGGCACAGTCGGGGCATAGTTCCTTTTCGTGCTGCCGGTAATAATTTGTAAGTTGTTTCTTATAGAACGGGCGGCACACCCTGCACCCAATCGAATTGATCTTCAGGCTCACTTTCAAGATCCGGAGCGCTTTCAAAAGCCGATCGAACACAACGATCACCTGTGCGTCGTAAATGGGGTCGTTCTGCCCGCCGATGATCTCGAATCCAACCTGCGTGA
>CAYTEE010000055.1:0-5166 GCA_964436785.1 uncultured Candidatus Saccharibacteria bacterium | reverse complement strand
CTGGCCGAGCGTCCGCTTCGCCGCCTCGCGGACCAGCGCGAACGCTTCGGGCAATATCTCGTCCAATGTTCTTTCCGCCTTTTCTATCCGCGATCTCAATTCCAAACTTTTCTGCTTCAGTTCCAAATCGGAAAGTTTTGCGAATTCCGGCTCAAGCGCGTTAATTTCTGCAACGCGTCCTTGGAAACGGCGAATAGGATCACCGGATATTTTTTTTAAAAAATTGAACATAGTGAAGCGCGCGTTAGCTCTCTAACGCCGAATGGGCCGGCGAAACGGAAAATTCATTCCTGTCTTTTCGGTCGGCGGCCAATTCGTGTTTTATATTTCAGGATCTCTTGATGGATCTTGTCCCGGATAATATCAATGGCCGTCCGCACGTCCTTGTCGGCGTGCGATGCGCGAAGAATTTCTTTCGGCAGGCGCAGGTCCGCTTCTGCCGAAAATACTTCTCCTTTGTGATGGTGCGCGGTCGTTCTCCCGACTTCGAGCCATAATTCCGCGACGCCGTCTTCGTCGAACCGCTTGATGAACTTTGCAAGGCCCCCCAGTTTTTCATCAATATAAGTTTTTAAGCTGGGTGTCAAGTCCAAATTGGTGCCCTTGATGTTGATTTTCATAGATATAACCTTCTTCATTATAACCAGAAAACTTGGGTTTGTAAAACCTACGTACCGGAAAGGTGTACTGGTGAAACTCTTGCTTCTTCCAAATATGTTTTGAGGAAGCTCTCAGAGCTCCGACGGGCTTGGTCTCCGAAGGAGCCTTCGGAGCGAGAGGCAGCGGGCGCTTGCCGCAGGAGCAAGCGAACCGCGGTTCCGAAGGGCATATTTGGAAGAAACACAATGTTTAAAATCCTGCCGCAGTGCGACAAAAAAAATCAGCCCCGCAAACGCGGGGCTGATTTGATCGCAAGAAAAGTTATATTCTCTTCCTGGGCTTTGCCTTCTTCTTTTTTGGCATCTAAGAGTGGGTATTATTTTTTATTGGGTTGCCGACCACCACCCCAATTTGTATATTTTTTTCAACACCATCAACTTAATAACATTCTACCATATTGAATTTTTGATTTTTAAAAAAACTGTGGATAACTTGCTCCGCTATCCCTCTCGCGGGAACCGAGCTCGATCGATTCCAGCGATCGATCGGCTCTGCCGCTCAAAAATTCAAGCGCTAGCGCGCACCAAGCTTGAATTTTCTCCGCGACCTGCCTGCCCTCCTGCGGCGGGTAAACCGGTAGGCAGGGCTTCTCCAAAAATAGGATCGCTCCGCTCAAAATAAAGACAGCTCCGCCTTTTGGTGACTTGCAGCGCTTCTCAAAAGAAAAATATCCTCGCCATTAGAGGCGCGAGCTTCCCGTGAGAGAGATAGCTCCACATAAAACGGAAAAGATCCTTACACGGACTGGACTTCCTGCTCCAAGTCAACGCCGAATTCTTTTTTCACTTCCTGTTTTTCGAGTTCTATCAGCGCACAAACGTCTTCCGCTTTCGCGTCGAGGGCATTCACGATAAAATTCGCATGCTTCGGCGAGATCATCGCTCCGCCAATGCTCACGCCCTTCAACCCGACTTCCGAAATTAAATACGCGGTCGGGATAATGGGGAAAGGATCGTTCTTCACGGGAATTGCCCTGCCTCGCCAATTGATCGTAAAAGCTTTTACTGCTTCCGCATAGTTCTGCGCCCGCTTCAACTCCCGGCTACCGTCGGATGCCGCCCCCAAGGAATAGAATTGTTCCGCTGGGACGTTTTTGAATATGCTTCCGATATTGGGATATTCCATGGGATGGCGCGCATTCCGATAATCGATCTTCTCTTGAAGTGCGGCTTGTATCTCTTTCGGATCCCCTTTATGAAGAATAAAAGTTGCCCCAATAATGATCTCCTCTCCCATGCGCTCTTTAAAAACACTCGACCGAAAAGCAAATTTACAATCTTTATTTTCCCATACTTTTTCTTTGAGCGTCGTTATGTTGATAGTGCGAACAGATTCAATAATATCCTTTATCTCTCCGCAGAAAGCACCCGCATTCCCTCGTACCGCTCCGCCGAAGGTCCCGGGCAATCCGCCGGCCCATTCAAGGCCGCTCAAATTTTCGCGAACGGTGAATTTCAAAAGATCCGCCATAAGCACTCCCGCGCCAGCGGAAATTTTATTCCCGTCGCGCTCAAGAAGTAATATCTTCGGCTGAAGCACAAAGCCGTCGAATCCGTTATCGCTTATCAAAAGATTCGTGCCGCCCCCAAGAATAAAAAGCCGTTTTCGGAATTCGGCGCCGGCAACATTTTTCCATTCGCCGACCGCTTGGACAACTTCGTCAGGATTTACGGTTTCAAAAAAATACCGGGCGGGGCCGCCGATCTTAAAACTGCTGAAATGAGCGAGTGGAATATTTTCCTTAAATTTCATGTCTCAAAAAAAGAAAAAAACGGGCGCGGCGGAAAAAGGAATCGGTCCGCCACGCCTCAGAGAACGCGATATCAAACTGCTTGTGTCTTACTTATCTGCCCAAGGAGACTGCGAGCCTGCCCGCCATCGAATTGCCGAAGGCAAGTCGGGCGGGAGGTAAACCTCTCCCGCAAAGCGGGATTGCGATTTGTACCCCCTCTCCGTCGGCTGACGGATAGGGGACAAATCGGGAACAATTCTGTTTCCCCTAGGAGGCTGCGAGCGGTGACCTCCAATTCTGTTTGTGTTGAATGAGTGCTCGACTCGCAGCCTCCTAGGGGAAACAATGTGCTCTACCTGCCTGCCAGCAGGTTTGCTCCGCGCATTTCAATAATAAAAGAAGTGGGGAAAAACACAATTCACCCTCCCAAGTTTTCCTTAGGAAAACTTGGGAGGGTGAACCCAAAGCCCCGCCGAAGCGGGGCCGGGACAAACAGATGGATGGATAGTCTTTGAAGCGAACTTTAAAGACTACTCACACTCATTCCCTGGCATTATACCAAGGAGCCACAGGAAAAGCAAGTCCCGTTAGAAGCGGGAGCTTCTAACGGGATCAAGCCCCCCTACTGAAGCGCGTACGTGATGCTCACCGTAAGCTGAACCTCTTGGCTCCCCGGCTCGATCGAAGGAAGCGGCGCCATATCCGCGGCACCTCCAAGCCCGAGCTTTGCCTCGCTCCGGGCATACATCGGCGGCTGGAAACCACCCGACGATTCGCCAACTGTTATCACCCTGCCTAACCGCGCTCCGCCCAACGAAACGATGGCGGATGCCTTCGCGCGCGCCTTCTCGAACGCTTCCTTGCGGGCTTCCGTAAGGAATTTCTCCGGGTCATCCACGGTAAACGAAAGCCCCCCTATCTGATTTATCCCCAACGACGGCAATCCCCCGATAATTTCCGCAATCTTCGAAAAATCACGGATTTTTATGTCCACCGTCTGGGTAAGCGTGTAGCCGGAGATGAATGTCGTCCTCTTATTTTTATCATACTCGTACCGCGGGGAAAGGTTGTATCCGGATGTCTGAACATCCTTGGAATCAATGCCTTTGCCCTTCACGAAGTCGATCGCGGCGCAGATCTTTTTGTTGTTCTCCGTAGTGATGGTTGTCGGGCTCACCCCTTCGGAAACCACCGAGAAAGATGTCCTGGCGATATCCGGCACTACGAATGTCTTTCCTTCGGCGGAAACGGTAATGGTCCGAACGGGAGCAAGCGACTCGCCGAATCGCTTTATGGCCGGCATCACGAAGAATACGAGATTTACAACAATTCCCGCCAAGAGAACGTCAAGAAGTATCCAGAACCAGCGCCTGAATTTTTGCGTATCGTCCATAGTTATTAATAGTTATACAAGGTTGACCCTCCGAAGCTCAAAGAGCGGAGGAGGGTGTTCCGCGGGCGATCCGAATCATTGCCCGCATTTCTTTTGCCTTCAAACTCGCGCCACCGACCAAGGCGCCATCTATATGGTTACTGGTTATAAAACGCTTGAGGTTCCCAGAACTTACGGAGCCGCCGTACAATACTTTAGCGAGTAGTGAGCCCGCCCGCCTTTGAGTCGCCGAAGGCGATTCGGGCGGGTAGTAAGTAGCAAGTAGTTTTTTAATGAAAACAGCCATCGCGGAGGCGCCTTCGGGAGTTTCCGGTTTTCCCGAGCCGATCGCCCAGATCGGTTCGTAAGCAATGACAACGTTAGCAAGCAACGAGCGATGGGAAGTGGGCAGGTCTTTTTTGAGCTCCGATGCTACATATTTCTTTGCGGCGGCGATTCCTTTTTTGCGCACCGCAAGCGGCTCGCCGACACAGAGGATCACCTTGAGGCCCGCGAAGAGCGCGGCCTTTACTTTTTTGTTTATCATCTCGTCCGTCTCGCCTTGATATCTCCGCCGTTCGGAGTGGCCAATGATTACATAGCTCACTCCCAATTTCTTGAGCATCAACGGAGAAACTTCTCCGGTATATGCCCCCTTCTCTTCCCAAAAAATATCTTGCGCGCCGATTTTCGCACGTGTTACATGTCGCTTAACACTTGGCACATACACAAACGGCGGGCAGATCACGACGCCCTTAGCGTCGCTCTTTTTTGCGAGCGCGATTGCATCCTTCTGCGAAACAGGGTTCATCTTCCAATTTGCAACAAGTATTTTATTCATAGTGGATGGATTCATTTTCTCCCGCAGGGCGGGATTGCGATTTGTATCCCCTCTCCGTCGGCTGACGGCTCGGGGACAAATCGGGAACAATTAGCAACGAGAAGTTTCTGCATGATGTTTATTGATAATCTGATTTTCTCAAAACATTCTGGAGATAGGCGCCGATTTTATAAAAAAACCATCCTATCAAAAAAGTACCAACAGTTCCAATAACTCCTACAATGGCAACTGATAACTCTATCAACACGCTCAAAACCGGTAGTACTAAAAAACAAACAATATAACCCCACGGGAATAGATAGGCAAAAGGAACTGCCATGCAATCCATTTCGAAACATGTTGAGTCAATATATCGCCCGAGAATAAAGCTACTGAGAATGTAAGCCGCCACAACAAAGATCCACCCCAAGTAGGACTTAGGAAATGATAATTTCATTCTTAAATTATACCACCCTCATTAGATTTTGATAACAAAACAGGCCTATGAGAAATTTGTTTTGTTTTTTATTCAAACTCGCAACCGAGCAGAAATCGCAAAATGGTCAAAATACGGGAGTAGAC
>CAYTEE010000054.1:3717-5325 GCA_964436785.1 uncultured Candidatus Saccharibacteria bacterium | reverse complement strand
TCGCACTTGGGTCGGCATGGCTTTTCTTTTGGTCCCCGCTTCTGAAGTTCGATCGCGTGCTCTTGGTCCACGGCGGGAAGACGATCGAAGACCAAGCGCTTGCCGGAAAACTTCTCTCGGCGCTTCGGAACCGGCGATTCTTTCCGGAAGATAGTTTTTTAGGGCTTTTGCCCGCGCTCCCTCCGGAGCCGGCAGAAGCAATGCCTCCCTATATAAAAACCGTGGGAGTCCGAAAGCGGTATCGGGAACATATCCTTGAACTCGATATCAAAGAACGGGATCCGTTCGGGATCTGGTGCTTTGGAAAAGCCGATGCTTTTCCGTCGTGCGCCTGGTTCGACGGCGAGGGGGTGCTTTTTGAGCAGGCGTTGAACGCCGAAGGAGCGTTGGTGCGTACGGTCCGGGATTATTCGCGGGGCCCCATTGCCCTTGGGCAGCGCGTTCTCCCCGCGAATTTTTTCGAGAATCTCCGTTCTGTTTTCGACGTGCTTGACAGGGGCGGGATCCACGCGCGCGAGGTTGTTCTTTCGGACATCGAGCTCCAAGAAGTCGAAGTGCGCACGTTCGATGGCCCTAGAATATTGTTCAGTATCCGTTTTCCCGCGGAGAATACGCTAAGTGTTATCAGATCGCTCAAGGAGAAAGCGGACTTTGGGGCGCTTGGACAGCTCGATTTCCGCGTCGAGAACCGCGCTTACTACCGATAGTCTTTGGCAATCGGTTTCTCCGGTGCTAGAATTCGACCATGGTGACCGTTCCGAGAAAAAATGTTTCCAAGGTGATCGCCGATGTCCGCCCTCCGCTCTGCGAAGACAAAGAAGCCGAGGAGCGCGGAAAAGAATTGGAATCGGAAGAAGAAACCCGAGCGGCGCAAGCCACGGAGCTTTTTTTTGAGGGCGCCGCGGGCGAGGGTGCGCCTTCCATCCCGCCGGGCAAGCGTGTTGATTGGAAGAAATTTTTTCTGCTTTGCGCGTCCGGCTTTACTGTTTTTATCCTTATCGCGGCGGCATTTTTCTACTATTCCGACCGCGTTCTTCTCGGGTACGGCGCGGAGAGTTTTCGCGAATTTCAGACAGGGCTCGAAGGAATGAGCGCGCTTCGTACGGAGCAGGCTGCCGAACATTTTTTGAACATTCAAAACGACCTGGATAAAACGGCGGCGCAATCGTCGCTTTTTTCGTACGCGAAAAATATCTCAACCGGGTTTTGGCCGCTTCTTTGGGAAGGAGCTTCCACGATTAAAGACCTCAAGGACCTTGCGACCGAAGGCGTAGCGCTCGCCCGGGAATTCGATTCTCTTACCCGGCTATTTCCTGACTATGCCCTAAAACAAAGAGGAGGAGAGCTTATCGCCTCGCTTGAGCGCATCCAAGCCGGGATCGGCAAGGTAAATTCCGCGAACAGCGCGCTTGCGGGGAAAATAGCGAAGTTTGATCCTTCCTCGGCGGGCGGAGCCGCGCTTCCGTTCCGGGTCGAGCTTGCGCGCCTTGGGGATTTCCTCGGGCCCCTGATCGGGTGGCTGAAATCCGAGAAGGCGAATCACCTTGTCGTATTCCTTGAGAATCCATCCGAGATGCGTCCGGGCGGCGGATTTATCGGGAGCTACGC
>CAYTEE010000054.1:1716-3617 GCA_964436785.1 uncultured Candidatus Saccharibacteria bacterium | reverse complement strand
TGGGGGGACTATCTGGCGATCGCCGGGGCGAATATAGGCGGAGCGAAAACGGACATTGTGATAGACCAGAAAGTAACATTTGAAAGCCAGATCGAACTCGACGGTACGATACGCAACAACATTTCGATCGAGCGCCGGCATAGAGGCGATAAGAGTTCGAAGTGGTGGTACCAGGCGACTAATCAGGAATATTTCAAAATATACACGCCGCTTGCGGCAAAGCCCTTGGTGTTGAACGGCGCGGATATAAGAAAGATCACTCCGCGTGCGAACTATGCCGCGGGAGGATATGTGGCGGATGCGACGATCGCGCAAATTGAATCAACATTCCGCGACAACCCCGATCTTCCGGCAATTCAGTCATTTAAAGAGTCGGGGAAGAACGTGTTTGGTTTTTGGACAAAGGTGGAAAAGGGGAAAACAAAAGTTGTGACGCTCGACTATACACGAAAACTGCCTGGCGCACTTACTCCGGGGCGAACCTACAAATTTGTGTTCGAGAAACAGGCTGGAAGTTCCGGGAAGTATTTATTTGAGATCAGCGCCCCGCTCGGCTATCATTGGCGCGAGAATGGTTTGCCGATATACACCTATGAGTCGGACGACCCCGATGGAAGGATTGTTATTGATCTGACGCTCGCGAAGAATTAGGAGTAATCGCGAATAATGCTAATCAGAGAGGTAATAATGCGAATATGAATGCGGAAACTCGGGAGTGCCAGAACTGCAAAACCCAGTTCACGATTGAACCGGATGATTTTACGTTCTACGAGAAGATCAAAGTTCCGCCGCCATCGTGGTGTCCAGAGTGCAGGTATATACGCCGACTTTTGGATCGCAATGAATGGACTATGTATAAAAGGAAATGTGATGCAACCGGGAAAGTAATTATTTCTATTTACCGACCCGATGCGCCATTTCCAGTATATGATCAGGAATACTGGAAGTCTGATGCTTGGGATCCGCTCTCATATGGTCGTGAATTCGATTTTAGTCGGCCGTTTTTTGAACAGTAAGAAGAACTTCGGCGGGTGGTGCCGCATCTGGCACTTGTAAATTCCAATAGCATAAACAGCGAGTATACGAATCAAGCTCAAAATAACAAGGATTGTTATATGCTTGTTACGAGCGATCGGTGTGAGAAGTGCATGTATGGAAATTGGTGCGAGAAATGTTTTCTTGTTGGGGATAGCTGTATGGCACAAAAAAGCGAGTTTTGTTATGAATGTGTCGATATCGCGAAATGCTCAAGTTGCGCCTGGTGCGACGATTGCTCTGATTGCGTCAGTGTCTATTTATCCAGTGATTGCCGCGGCTGCACGGATTGTTTTGGATGCGTCGGACTTCGCAACAAACAATACTACTGGTTTAACAAAAATCTAGGAAAAGAGGAATACAAGAAGCGACTTCTGGAATCTCGGTTAAGCAGGGAATTTTTGCAAGAAGCACGTAAAAAGTTTTGTCAACTTCGCATGAGCATCCCGGTAAAGTTCTTCCACGGCCAGCAAGTTCAAAATTCTTCCGGCGATTATATAGAGAACACTCAACGTGCACGACTTGCATTTAACTGTCGTGATAACAAAGATACGGCATATATGCAGGACTCATGGCAACAAACTGAGGATTGTCGGGACTGTACGGAAATTATTATTGGGCAACTATCATGCGAGATACAAGGAGTCGATTCCCCGCATCGGACGATCGTGGCGCGAAGCTGTCTTAACACCATAACAGACTCTTGCTATTGCGACATGTGTTTCGGAGTCAGTGATTGTTTTGGCTGTTTTGGTTTGAAAAAGAATCAGTACTGCATACTCAACAAGCAGTATTCCAAGAGTGAGTACATAGAGCTTAAAAAGAAAATAATTTTCTACATGGAGAAAACAAGAGAGTGGGGGGAG
>CAYTEE010000054.1:0-1706 GCA_964436785.1 uncultured Candidatus Saccharibacteria bacterium | reverse complement strand
ATATTTCGCCATTCGCCTATAACGAATCCATGGCACAGGACTATTTTCCGCTTGAGAAAGATGAGGCTCTCCGAAGAGGATATTCGTGGTACGATCGTCCGGAAATTCAGTATGAAATTACCATGACCTCGAAAGAAATTCCTCAAACCATCCATGAGACGACCGACGATATCCTAGAACAAACGATCCAGTGCCGGACACAGGAGGGCGATGAGGAAAAGAGAAAGAATCCGATGTGCGCAATGGCATTCCGTTTAATCCCTCTCGAATTCAATCTCTATCAGAAACTTGGTGTTCCTATTCCCGAAAGATGTTTTGCTTGTCGGCGCACAATGCGATTCACACTCCGCAACCCGCGACGCTTATGGAAAAGGCGCTGTGAATGCGGCGGAGAAGGTTCGGCGAGAAATAGCTACCAGAATCAGACGACTCATTCTCATGGAGACGAACCGTGTCCGAATACCTTCCAGACTTCATATGCCCCCGAGCGACCCGAAATTGTGTATTGCGAGGCTTGTTACCAAAGTGAGGTTGTTTAATAAAAAAAACAAGTCGAAGTCTCGCCGGAGTTTTAACGGAGGCGGACGAGCAGGTGTTACAATGCCGAAGTGGCATAAATAGTGAGTAGAAAGTAGTCCACCAGCTGGCGGAGTAGCTAGTAGAAAAGATTTAAGAAATGCGACAACCGGAAACAAAAACCTGTCAGAACTGCAAAGCATCTTTCACGATAGACGCTTCGGATTTTCAGTTCTATGAGAAAATAAAGGTTCCGCCGCCGACGTTTTGCCCCGAGTGCCGGATGCAGAGACGGTATGCATGGCGGAATGAGCGAGTTCTCTTCAAAACAAAATGTACTCACTGCGGGAAGGATATTTTCTCCGGATATCATCCCTCAAGTCCCTTCCCCGTCTACTGCCACGACTGCTGGTTTTCGGATGTATGGGATCCATTCGCCTATGGGAAGGAGTATGATTTCTCAAAATCATTTTTTGCGCAATTTAAGGAATTGTTCGACCGAGTTCCGCGCCTGAATCTCTGGCAATTGAATTGCGTCAATTCGCCCTATTCCAATATCATTCGTGACGCCAAAAATTGCTATCTTTCGTTTTCCATGGTTGGCGGAGAGGAAGTTTTTTATTCAAAAAATATTGACCATTCAAATCAGCTTTTTGATTGTCTTACTGTCACGAACTCCGAACAGTGCTCTTGGAATGTCTTCGGCGATAAAAATTACAATGTTCACTATTTAGTCATAGTTCGTTCTTGTCTTGATTCTTTATTCCTTTTTGATTGCCATAACGCTCGCAATTGTTTTATGAGTTCGAATCTCCGGAACAACGAATTTATGTTTCGAAACAAACAATTGACCAAGGAGAAATATCAAGAAGAATTGAAGAAAATTGATATCGGGAGCCGCGCGGTATTTGATTCTCTACGCCGGGAATTTGAAGAAATGCGCCGCCTGGCTCTTCATAAATATGCAGATATTGTAAAATCGGTGAATTCTACCGGCGACGCGCTGAGAAACGTGAAGAATGCAAGAGAATGCTTTGATGGGTATGATATTGAAGATGTTAGTTATGGACAGCGCGTATTGCAGCTCAAGGATGCCATGGACGTAAGCAATACGGGTGTTGGCTCCGAGCTTATATACGAGTATATAAGCGGGGGGGAAGCGGAACGCAATCTCAAGTTCTCAATTGCCT
>CAYTEE010000053.1:0-5486 GCA_964436785.1 uncultured Candidatus Saccharibacteria bacterium | reverse complement strand
CTGTTGTATTGCACAACACGGAATGCGGCCGCTTCGCACTCTCGTATAGGTGAGGATTGACAGCATATATCCACCCGCTACACTATTTAAGAACAATGGCTACGCCACAAAAGAAGATTTCCCAAGAGGAAAATAAAAAAGAACTCGATACGCTTCTTTCGAATCTCCGCGACAAATACGGGGATGGGGCGATCATGATGCTGGGCGACGCCCGCAAGGTTGATGTTGCGGTGATCCCCACGGGCTCCTTTTCGTTAGACCTTGCCCTGGGCGTAGGCGGGCTCCCCCGTGGCAGGATCATCGAAATTTACGGCCCGGAAGGAAGCGGGAAGACAACGCTCGCCCTAAACGTCGTAGCTCAAGCCCAAAAACAGGGCGGGAAAGCGGCATTCATTGACGCTGAGCATGCCCTGGACCCGGAATACGCCGCGCGGTTGGGCGTCAAGATCAACGATCTCTTGATCTCCCAACCCGACAACGGCGAGGAGGCGTTGAATATTTTAGAGAGCTTGGTTCGCTCCAATATGATCTCGGTTATCGTGGTGGACTCCGTTGCGGCACTCACCCCGCGGGCGGAAATCGAGGGAGAGATGGGCGCTCAATACATCGGGCTTCAGGCGCGGATGATGTCACAGGCGCTCCGGAAGCTCACCGCGATCTCCGCGAAGAGCCAGACGATGATCGTTTTTATAAACCAGATCCGCATGCAGATCGGGACGGTGATGTTCGGAAATCCGGAAACGACTCCGGGCGGAAAAGCCCTGAAATTCTACTCCTCGGTCCGCATCGACGTGCGCCGCATCGCGCAGGTCAAAAAAGGAGAGGATGTGGTGGGAAGCCGCGTCAAGGCAAAGGTGGTCAAGAATAAGGTTGCAGCGCCCTTCAAGCTTGCGGAGTTCGACATTATGTACGGCAAAGGCATTTCCTATGAAGCGGATGTGTTAAGCGCGGGGTTGAAGCACGGCACTGTTGTAAAAGTTGCGTCCACCTACAGCTTCGACGGCCAAAAAATAGGAGTCGGGTTCGACACCGTGCGCGAAAAGTTAATAGAAGACAAAAAACTGTTAAAAGAGATCATGGAGCAAACCACAAAAAAGATAAAGACAGAGACCGCGTAAGCGGTCTTTTGCTTTTACTTGTCTGCTAATTTGTTAACATTTCCAACGATCGTTGGAAATGTTAATATTGACAAAACTTCATAAGAAGCGTATATTGTGGCCAGTAACTTGGCGCAAGGATATGGTACATCGTGCGCTTTAACAGAGAAACGGTGCTTCTAATTCTGTTTCTATCTTTAAAACAGGAAGGGGGCGAGATGATCGTAAAAATTCTCCTCAGAAAAGGGCAGCTAAGAAAGCTCAAGGAATTTCTTGATTCCCCAGCAAATCGTATCGAAGCTGGAGATGGAGGGAAAATACTCTTCAGTCCCGACCCGGAAGGAAGGTGCGGCCCGTTCGCCGTGTTACTGAACGAAGAACGTCTATGCCGCTCGACCGAGGTCGTTCTTGAGCTCAAGGAAGAGATCATCCGCCTGCGCCGCCGAAGTCGTCCCGCAAACAAAGGAACCCCTCGGCGCATGCTCTTGCAGCTCCTCGATGCCATCGGTATCTACCCCGCGTGAAACGTACCGAGGAAAAAACTCCAAACAGGACCTCTTAGTAGTTCAGCCGCCCCGGCAACAGGGCGGTTTTTTTATTATAAAAACAGTCCGAGGGTTTACTTCGAGAGAAGCTCGCGGAGTTCCAACGGGCTTGGTGTCGCTTCAGGCGACCCGTTGGAACGAGCGGCAGTGGGCGCTCGCCGCTGGAGCGAGCGAACCGCGGTTCTCGCAAAGCAAAGCCGAGGACACTATCTCCCTAAATAAAAAAACGCCTTCTCGAGTCCAGCGCGGGAGGTGCTCAAAACCAACAAGCTGTTATTGAACCACCCATAGATAAATTCAACTCCTTTCCCAAAGGAAAGGGAGCGAAATGGCTTCTCGTCGATCGAAATATCCTTGAATGCAACCGATAACGGCACCGCGGGCGGAGCAAGATAAAGATTCGCAATTTTCTCCGGTGCTGCAGACTCGATCGCGGGATTTATTTTCGGAATTACGAGCACGGGGGTCGCGCTTTTTTTGAGCTGAAGCACATACCCGGGCCACGCGCCTTTCGCGTCCTTGTAAATGAACGCCGTAAAGTCGGGGTTAAAATTCTCCACGAGGAAATCAGAATTGAGAAGCCCGGCGTCGATCCGGGAAAAAAAATCAGCCGCCGCAAGCTGGCCATTCTCACCGCTTGCAAGCATCTCGACGAAATTCTCCCGCATACTTCCCGCAAGCGCCGAAAATCGCTGAGAGAAGGTTTGAAGATTTTCCGCAGAAGTTGCCGGGCCGGTCCGCGCGGTAAGCTCAACCGATTCCCCGGGCACTAGGCGAAAAAACGACGCATGCGTGATCGTCGTAACCGCCGGCGTGAGATCTGGAACAAGCGGGGGGAGCTCTGTTCTCGGCGGCGCCGCGGAAGAAACGGGTGGCGCTCCGCCTTCCGAATTATCGCGACCGGCAAAGAACGGATAGAAAAACGAATACAAAAGGTAGCCGACCAAAAGAACAATGGCAAACACGCCGATCATGATCAAGAGCCGCGGGCTTAAAACATTCGAAAGCTCGCGCGGATTTTCTTTCGCGAACGAATACACTTCTCCCTGCGGCATAACAACGCGCCCCCCGGCTCCGGCAACAATTTCCCCGCCGCGAGCGCCGATCGCCGCGATATCGGACTCCATCGTGCGCACGCGGATTTCCGGAGACGAAGGAATATTAGTAGCGTCAAGTGTCATGCTTCAAGTATCAAGTATCGCAAACTAATCATCATGAGACAAGTTCATTCTAATATATTTTGCAAGTCCCCCCAAGAGAGATCCAACCACAATCCTCTGCCGTTCTAATTGCTGGTACGTTTCCTCGGATATGTAATGGAGGTCGTATGTAAGCTCCAAATAGTACTCAAGCTCAACCAGTGAACCATTCGCGATAGAGATAAACTGCCTAAATTCCTTCTTGCTTGCCCGCGCCTGCCCCTCAAGAATGTTTGCAACAATAGAAACTGCGGCGCGGCGCATTTGTGATACGAGGCCAAAAAGCTCTGCCCTGGGGAACACTTCTGTTGCGTGATAAATATCCTTTACGAGTATATGAGCCGCCTCATATACTTTGAGTCGTTTATATCCCTTCTCGTTCATAACTCATTATTACCTGACACTTAATACCTGACACCTGACACTATTCCATCTGCTTTATCGATAGCCCTATATGCCCGCTCTCGTCTACGCGGATGATCTTCGCGCGCACAAAATCTCCCAGCTTCACTACCTCGTTCACGGTCTTCACAAAACCATTCTTAAGCTCCGAAACGTGTATCATGCCGTCCTTCCCGCCGCCCAAGTCCACGATCGCGCCGAAGTCCAGTATTTTTATCACGCTGCCTTCGATAATTTCTCCCACCTTGTACTCTTTGGTGAGCATTTTGATCTCATTGGCAGCCTGTTCCGCTTTCGCCGGGTCCGTCGACGCGATATAGATCCTCCCGTCCTCTTCGATATCGATCGAAGCCACACCGGTTTTCTGGATAAGCCCGTTTATCATTTTCCCTCCGGGCCCGATCACGAGGCCGATCTTTTCGGGATTGATCCTCAAGGAGATGATCGAGGGCGCATATTTGGAAAGCTTCGGGCGCGGAGCAGCGATCACCTCGTTTATAAACTTTAAAATATGGAGGCGCGCGTTTTTCGCCTGCGAGAGCCCCTCGCGAAGCATGGGCACCGTGAGGCCGTCGATCTTCACGTCCATCTGGATCGCGTTCACTCCACGCTCCGTGCCGGCCACTTTCAGATCCATATCGCCATAGTGGTCTTCCGGGCCCTGGATATCCGTCAAAACTTTGTACGCGCCCCCCTCGCCGGTCATAAGCCCCATCGCGATCCCTGCAACCGGACGCACGATGGGAACTCCGGCATCAAGGAGCGAAAGTGTTCCGGCACAAACGCTCGCCATCGAGGAAGAGCCATTCGATGAAAGAACCTCCGAAACGACGCGAATGGTGTACGGAAACGCTTCCACATCCGGGATCATCGGGCGGAGCGCTTTTTCGGCAAGCGCGCCATGGCCGATTTCGCGGCGGCCCGGGCCCCGGAACGTCCCGATCTCTCCGACCGAATACGAAGGAAAGTTGTAGTGGAGCATAAACCGGCGCTTCCCGGTAATTTCCATCGTCTCTATCAATTGTTCGGCGCCAGGGGCGGCAAGCGTGGTCACCGCGAGC
The DNA here is from genome assembly GCA_964436785.1 of uncultured Candidatus Saccharibacteria bacterium. Taxonomy (GTDB): domain Bacteria; phylum Patescibacteriota; class Minisyncoccia; order UBA6257; family 2-01-FULL-56-20; genus CAYTEE01. Next base: position 1,182 of record CAYTEE010000053.1, on the reverse strand, counting down.
GCCTGCGTGGTGCCGCGAACAAAAAGCCCCGAGCCGTGCGTGCGGGCGAATAGGCCGACTTCTCCGTTCAGCTCCCGCACCTGATCGAGCGCGCGTCCGTCGGGCCGCTTGTCTTCGCCCAGTATTTTCTTATGAACCAGCATGTCAACCGCTTCGTCGAAAAGAAAATCAACCGCATTCCGGTCCGCGGGATCTTCGGGAAACACCTCCGCAAGATTCACAAAGAGATCATCCTTCGCTTTTTTTATCCGTTCGTGAAATCCATCCTGTGGTCCGTAGACAGCCGCTTCGAGGCGTCCGGAAAGAAAATTATGGACGGCGGAGCGGAGCTCTTCTCCTGCTTCGGAAAGCGCGACTTTGGCTTTTGGTTTTCCGAGAGCGCCGACTATCGTTTTTTGAAATTCAATGAGGCGCGTGATCTCTTTTTGCGCAAGTTCGAACGCGCCAAGCGCGTCTTCTTCGGATGCTTCCTTCCCCGCGAGCTCTATCATATTAATGCGGTCCGCGGTTCCGGCAACAAACGTTTCCAAGATACACTCGCCATTCTTCATTTTGGAATTGTCGGGATTCACGACGAACGATTCCCCTATCCGCGCCACGCGCGCGCCCGCAACCGGCCCGCTCCATGGGACGTTCGAGACCGCAAGCGCCGCGGAAGCGGAAAGGAGCCCCACGAAATCCGGGTCGTTCTCTTCGTCGTACGCCAAAACCGTCACCACTACCTGCACCTCGCGGCGAAGACGCTGGTCGAAGAGCGGCCGGATCGTACGGTCCACAAGCCGGCCCGTGAGAATGGCATCTTCCGAAGGGCGCCCTTCCCGCCGGATGAACCGGCTCCCGATGATCTTCCCCGCGGCATAAAACCGCTCTTCATAATCCACTTTGAGCGGCATGTAATTCGAGGGCTTATCTTCGGGGCTCATCACAACGCTCGCGAGAACCGCCGTTTCGCCGTATTTTCCTATGACCGCCGCATTTGTTTTCGCGGCAATCGACGAAAATTCAAGGGTCAGCGTTTTCCCCCCGATTTCGATCGAAAATTCTTTTTTTGGAATACTCATAATAATGTTTTCGCGATAACAAGCGGACGCCTAAGGCGCGGTATCCCGGCCTTCCGATCGGATCCCTTATCTCCGGATAAGCGCCCGAGGGATGTCCTCTATGTTTATAAAATGGTCGGCC
>CAYTEE010000052.1:0-5524 GCA_964436785.1 uncultured Candidatus Saccharibacteria bacterium | reverse complement strand
CTCGACTTCCTTATAATCGATGTCTTTCAAGTTTTGAGAACAGAAAAAGCACTGGGTCATGCTGATTTTATTTGCGAAAACAAGCCAATTCCATTAGCGCCGTTTGAGCAACTAATAAAATCGAGCACCCCGTTAGATACACAACCTGGGCAAAAGGGGGCTTCTGTGCTTAACGAGGAAAGAAATTGTATTGTTGTGAAATAATTCATCATATTTATCTAACGGGGTCAGGTTTGGTAATGAAAAATTCTACACAATAAGTTTGCATTTTTCAACCAAGCCCTTAAAATGGCAGATCCTCCGGTTTTATCTGCCCCTCCTCAAGATCGATAATCGGAACTTCCTCGGGGACTGGAGGTTGAGCGCCCGCATCCACCGGTTTCTCCGGAGCAGTTCCTCGCATCGCGGGACCTCCAGGGCCTCCCTGGGAACGCGGCCCGAACTGCATCCGTTCGCACACGATCTCCGTGGTCTTCCGCTGTCCGCCCTGCTTGTCCTGCCAGGAACGGGTGCGCAGACGCCCCTCGATCATCACCAAACTCCCCTTCGTCAAGAACTGGCTCGCAACCTCCGCCTGTCTCCCCCACACAACGATATTGTGATATTCGGTTTCTTCCTGCCGTCCTCCGGCTTTGTCGTTCCATACGCGATTTGTCGCGACACTGAAACCCGTTACCGATTGGCCGCTCGGCGTCGTCCGGAGCTCCGGGTTCGCGGTAAGCCTGCCGATTAAAAATACTTTGTTTAAATTCATCCCGTTAGAGACAGATCGCGATCAAATTGACCTATCTGTCGATGATGTTTTATTTTCCAATTTTCGCATATGTAACGAAGTAATGCCATACAAGCGATCGCGGTCTCTAACGGGATTCATGTTATTTATTTCAGAATTTCATCTATCTTCCGCTCGATATCTTCATTGCTCAACGGCGCCACCGCTTTCGGCAGATCGGTTTCCCGCGCCGAGAACTCCCGCGCCGGATGAGCAAGCGGCTGTTCCTTTGGCTTCACAAATCGTTTTGTAACAACCAAGCAGCGCATAACTCCCTTGTTCATGCGAAGATTGTTCCCAAGTTCGGCTACCCGTTCCGCGGGGATGCGAACCTCGAAATATCCAAAATAAGCCTGCAATTCTTTGCCGATCTTGTACGCAAGGGCGATCTTCTTGACCGGCCCCTCGAGGTTGATATCGGCTTCATGCTGGCGGAGAAGCCGCGCAATTTCGGGCACCGTTGCCTCCTCGCGCGCCAAAAACGCCACTTCGTATTCTTTCTTTTCGTCGGAAACCATAGACAACACGTTAGCCAACTTCGGGCTGGATGTCAATCCCGTTAGAGCCAGGCCGTCCCCAAGCCCCGTTAGAAGTAAGATGCCAATGGCGTCTGCCAATCCGTAAGCGGATTGGACTTCTAACGGGACAAGGTGGCCGTAGCCACTCCGACCTTAGTCGGAGGGCGGGTCTCTAACGGGATCAACCGCAGGAACCGCCTCCTCCGCTTCTTCTTCATTGCGGCGTTCGCCGGACAAATTCCCGCTCGGAATCAGGCGGCCGATGATCACATTCTCCTTGAGCCCGCGAAGCGGGTCGATGCGCCCCTCAATGGCAGCTTTCACCAAAACGCGAGGCGTGTCCTGGAAAGAGGCTGCCGAGAGGAAACTTTCCGTGGTAAGCGCAACACGCGTCACGCCGAGGAGCAACTGCTGCGCCTTTGCGGGCTCTTTCCCCAGCCGTTTTAATTCGCGGTTTGCTTCGAGAAACTTCGACTTTTCGATGATCTCTCCCATCATGAAATCGGTGACATCTCCGGAATCTTTTATTTTCACGCGTGCGAACATCTGACGGACGATGACTTCAATATGCTTGTTGTTGATAGCCGCGCCTTCCGCCGAATAAATGCGCTGTACCTCGTTTATGATGTAGTTCTCCACTTCGCGGTTTCCCCGAAATCCGAAAAGTTCCTGAAGGTCAATATTTCCCTCCGAAAGCCGGTCTCCTTTTTTCACTTCGTCTCCCGCCTTGACCAATATCGTTGTCCCGCGCGGTACGCCGTATTCCACAACTTTTGCTTTCTTCGGCTTTTTCACGGCGGTTCCTTTCTCCGCCTTCGAAATATTCATAACGATCATCCGCAGGGTGCCCCGATCCTCGATCTTATTGACAACGCCGTCCGCCTCGGCAAGCGCCGCTTTTCCTTTAGGAGGACGAACTTCAAAAAGCTCTTCAACGCGGGGAAGCCCGTGAGTGATGTCCGCTCCCGCTACGCCGCCGGTATGGAATGTTCTCATAGTAAGCTGCGTGCCCGGTTCCCCGATCGACTGGGCGGCAATAATGCCGACCGCCTCGCCGATCTTGATCGGCTTATGGTTGCCCAAATTCAAGCCATAGCACTTGCTGCAAATGCCATAGAGCGTCTTGCATGTGATCGGCGAACGGACTTTCACCTCGACCACTTTCGATTCTTCGATCGCGGCGGCGATGCTTTTAGTGATAACCTCCCCCGCACGCGCGAGTATTTTGTTCCCTGCTTTCACGTCTTCAAGAACGGTCCGGGAAAAGAGCTGGCTCGCGAATACCTGGCTAAAATCTTTCCCGTCTTTTCGCACGATCTCCATTCCTTCCTTTGTCCGGCAATCTTCCTCCCGAATGACCAGATCCTGCGCGACATCTATCAAGCGGCGCGTAAGATACCCGGCCTGCGCGGTCTTTAGAGCCGTGTCTGTAGTACCTTTCCGCGCGCCGTGGGTCGAGATGAAATATTCCAATACGCTCAACCCCTCCTTCAGGGACGCCTTGATCGGAAGCTCGATCGTCTCTCCCTGAGAATTGGAGACCAGCCCCTTCATACCCATCATCTGTATCGGCTGCGCCCATGTGCCGCGCGCGCCGGAATCGATGATCTGATAGATCGAATTTTCTTTATGGAACGCAACTCCGAGAAGCTTCGCGATCTTGCTTTTCGTTTGATCCCACACCGTGATCGTGCGCGCTCTCCGCTCTTCGTTGGTCAAAAGCCCTTCGTTGAACTGCTCGCGAACCCCTTCCACTTCCTTCTCGGCCGCCTTGAGGAGCGTGGCCTTCTCTGCAGGGATGACAAGATCTTCCATCGCCCACGTGATCCCCGAGCGCGTCGCCATTTCGAACCCGAGTATCTTGATCTTGTCGATAGCTTCGCTCACTCGATCAAAATCATACTTGTCCACGATCTGCTCGATCACCTTATATAATTTCTTCTTGTTGAGCGTATCGTTGATATACGGGATCGCGCCGTCGAGTGCTTCATTGAAAAGTATCCTTCCCGCGGAAGTTTCCATACCGCCCACCACAATCGGCTGGCGGAGCTTGATCGCTTCCTGGCCATACGACATGATCACGTCGCGGGCATCGGCGAATGCCTTGCTCGGCCCGTCATAGAGGCTGTCGATCGAAGTAAGATAGTAAATGCCAAGCACGATATCCTGCGTGGGAGCGGTAATTGGATCCCCCGTTGAAGGCTTTAGAAGATTCTTGCCCGAAGCCATGATCTCGGCGGCTTCTTTCTGTGCCCCATCCGAGAGAGGCACATGCACCGCCATCTGGTCGCCGTCAAAGTCCGCGTTGAACGCAACGCACACAGATGGCGATATCTGGATCGCGAGCCCTTCTATCAGCCGGGGGCGGAACGCCTGAACGCTCAAGCGATGGAGCGTGGGGGCGCGGTTCAGGAGTACCCAGCGGTCCTTAATGATCTCCTCAAGGATCGCCCACACTTCGTCGCCTGTCTGCTCTATCAAGCGGTTAGCGTTCCGGATATTGTGCGCAAGTCCGCGCCGTATCATTTCCCCGATAACGAACGGGCGGAAAAGTTCGAGCGCCATTTTTTTCGGCAATCCGCATTCGTTGATAGAGAGCCGGGGACCGACTACGATCACCGAACGGCCGGAGTAATCCACGCGCTTGCCAAGCAGGTTCTGGCGGAACCGCCCTTGTTTGCCCTTCAACATATCCGCCAAAGATCGAAGAGGCCGCCGCTGGGAAGACATCTGCTGGGTTCCAAAACGCGCGGAGTTGTCTATCAAGGCGTCGACCGCTTCCTGAAGCATGCGCTTCTCGTTCTTCACAATAATTTCCGGAGCCTTAATTTCCAAAAGCTTTTTCAAGCGGTTGTTCCGGTTGATCACACGGCGATACAGATCATTCAGATCCGAAGTTGCATACCGTCCGCCGTCCAAAGCGACCATAGGCCGAAGGTCCGGAGGCAGAACCGGCAAAACCGTCATCACGAGCCACTCGGGCCGATGATTGTTCTTTATCATCGACTTGATCATCTTGAGCCGCCGCAGGAGTTTTACCTCCACAAGAGGATCCTTGAGAACCTTGAGTTCTTTTTCCATCTTCTGAACCTCATGGCGCAAATCCATGTTCTCCAAAATACTGCGCACCGCCTCGGCACCGCTTCCCGCCTTGAACACATTGCCGAACCGGCGCGAGAGGTTCAAATATTCCGTTTCGCTTAAAACTTTCCCGGGGCGAAGCGTCTCCAAAAATTCCTTCGCTTTGCCGGCTGCGGTCTGGATCTCGTTCTTCGCCTCCCGGTCCTTGCCGTCGGTCGCCTTGAGCTTGCTCCGCAATTCCTTATCAAGCTCTTCCAGGGCCTTGATGCGATTATCTTCGTCAACTTCGGTCACTATGTAGTCCACATAGTAGATCGCCCGACCCAATTTTACGGACGAAACGCCGAGAAGAAGGCTCAAGCGCGACGGCACGCTTTTCAAAAACCAAATATGGGAAACCGGCGCGGCAAGCGTAATATGCCCCAATCGCTCGCGGCGCACGATAGCGCGCGTTACCTCAACGCCGCACTTGTCGCATACCACACCCTTGTACCGAACGCGCCGATATTTTCCGCAATAGCATTCGTAATCCTTGGTCGGGCCGAAAATGCGCTCGGAAAACAGGCCATCTTTTTCCGGCCGCTGGGTGCGATAGTTGATCGTTTCCGGTTTCAGCACTTCCCCATGCGACCATGCAAGAATTTCTTCCGGCGATGCGACGCCGATCCGCAACGCCTTAAAGTCCTCACGGCGGCTCGATTCGGAATCGTAGACGGGTTCGATGTTAAACCCGAGTGCCTTAAGTTCGTTCACCAATACATTGAACGACGCGGGAAGATTCGGCCCCTTGATCTGTTCCCCGCGGATAATGGATTCGTATGCCGCCGAACGCCCCAAGACGTCGTCAGACTTGATGGTAAGCATTTCCTGAAGCGTCTGCCGCGCCCCGTATCCTTCGAGCGCCCACACTTCCATTTCTCCGAATCGCTGGCCGCCGAACTGCGCCTTTCCGCCCAATGGCTGTTGTGTGATGAGCGAATACGGGCCGATGGAGCGCATGTGCACCTTGTCCTCCACCAGGTGGTTCAGCTTCATTACGTAGATCTGGCCGACGGTAACCGAACGCGCGAACGGCTTTCCGGTCCGTCCGTCATAAAGCTTCACTTTCCCGCTTTCGGGAAGTCCGGCACGCTTAAGCTCTCCGCGGATCGCC
>CAYTEE010000051.1:0-5717 GCA_964436785.1 uncultured Candidatus Saccharibacteria bacterium | reverse complement strand
CGTTTCCAATATCTGCCCGAGGTTCATCCGGGAAACAACGCCCAGCGGATTCAAAATGATATCAACCGGCGTTCCGTCCTCGAGGTATGGCATATCCTCCACGGGGCGGACCTGCGAGATAACGCCCTTGTTCCCGTGCCTGCCGGAAAGCTTGTCTCCCGCCTGAATTTTTCTGATCTGCGCGATCTCAACTTGGATCCGCTTGATAATGCCCGGTTCGAGCTTATCCCCCTTGTCACGCGAAAATATTTTTATTCCCACAACCCGCCCCTGCTTTCCGTGCGAGAGCACGAGCGAGGTATCTTTCACATCGGCGGCTTTTTCTCCAAAAATGGCGCGAAGCAGGCGCTCCTCGGACGTAAGTTCGGCCTCTCCCTTGGGAGAAATTTTCCCGACCAAAATGTCGCCGGTCTTCACTTCGGCGCCGATCCTGATAATGCCTTCCTCGTCCAAATTCTTAAGTTTTTCTTCCGAGGCGTTCGGAATGTCGGGGGTGGTTATCTCGGGACCAAGCTTCGTATCCCGCACGTCACAATAATAATCCTCGATGTGTATCGAAGTGAAAAGGTCGTCTCTCCTCACTCTATCCGAAAGAATAATGGCGTCTTCAAAATTCGCCCCCTCCCATGAGACGAATGCAACCAAAAGATTCTGCCCCAATGCCAAAACGCCGTTATCCGTCGAGGGGCCGTCGGCAAGCAAGTCTCCCTTTTTGACCTTCTGTCCCGCTTCAACGACGGGCCGCTGGGAAATGGAAGTGAATTGGTTCGAACGTTTGAATTTGATAAGCTGATAGGTTTTCGTTTCTTTCGGATATTTAATTTTCAAGTGGCTCGCGTCCGCCTCAAGCACTTCGCCATCCGCTTCGGCGGCAATAATATATCCCGAATCTGCCGCAACCTTTTCTTCCTGCCCGGTCCCCACATACGGAGCCTGTGAGCGGATAGAGGCGACGGCTTGCCGCTGCATGTTCGAACCCATGAGCGCGCGGTTTGCGTCGTCGTGCTGGAGAAAAGGAATAAGCGATGTGGCAACGCTTATAAACTGATGCGGGGCGACATCCACGAGATCCACCTCTTCCACGGGGCAATTCGCCGGATCTCCTTTGATGCGAGCGGCAACCATCGGACCGACAAGATTTCCGTGGGCATCGCGCTTTACTCCCGCGTGGGCGATCTTGTGCTTCTCTTCTTCCAAGGCGTTAAGCCACACCGCTTCTTTCCCCACTTTCCCGTTATGAACTTTGAAGTACGGGGTTTCAAGAAATCCAAAATCATTTACGCGCGCGAAGTTCGCGAGATAATTGATGAGGCCGATGTTCGCGCCCTCCGGCGTCTGGATCGGGCAGATCCTTCCGTAGTGGGAAGAATGGACGTCGCGCACCTCGAAACTCGCGCGCTCGCGCGTCAAGCCTCCGGGGCCCAGCGCCGAAAGCCGGCGTTTATGCTCCAATTCCGCCAAGGGATTCACCTGGTCCATAAACTGCGAAAGCTGGGAAGAGGCGAAAAATTCTTTTATAACCGCCAAGATCGGACGGAAGTTGATGAGCTGCGCGGGGACCATTCCCTCGCGGTCGTATGTGGACATTCTGTCCTGCACAATACGGCGCAAGCGGGTAAGCCCTATCCGGAGCCGCCCCTGGAGAAGCTCTCCGACCGCCTTCAATCGGCGATTTCCCAAATGATCGATGTCGTCCGGCTCGGCTTCGGGAATATTATTCAGCCGAATGATCTCCCGAACGATTCCGATGAGGTCCTCCTGGTCCAAAAGCCGGCTGTTCTTTTTCACGTCCAAATTCAACCGCTGATTCACTTTAAAACGCCCAACCGCGGAAAGATCATACCGATCGAACCGCTTGAACATGGTATCGATCAAATTCTGCGCGGTCTGCGGAGTCGCCGGATCTCCGGGCCGGAGGCGCCGGTAGATCTCGAGATACGATCCGGAAACGTCCTTGCCGATATCCTTTTTATTGGTCGCGTTCAAAAAATTCACACTCCCGTCATCAACACCCGCGCATGCCTCGCGTATCGCTTCATCGCTCATGCCGAAAATACGCAAGAGGTTCGTAACCGGCACTTTCCGGTGCCGATCGATCTTCACGCTGATCGAGCCGTCGATATCCGTTTCGAACTCAAGCCACGCGCCGCGGTTCGGGATGACCTTCGCACCGAAGAGTTTCTTTCCCCGCCATGGCTGCGCGGTAAAATATACGCCCGCGGACCTGATGATCTGAGAAACGACCACGCGCTCGACGCCGTTTATGATAAACGTCCCCCGATTGGTCATCGTCGGAAAATCGCCGAAATAAATTTCCTGCGTTTCGCTTTTTCCCTTTTTTTTATTCGCGAGCCGCACGTTCACGCGCAGTGCGGATTCATAAGTCGCTTCCTTGAACCGCGCGGTGGTTTCATCGTGCCGCGGTTCGTCGAACCGGTAATCTTCAAAATACAATTCCAGCCCCTTCCCGGTATGGTCGAGGATCGGGGAAACTTCCGCAAAAATCTCCTTGAGCCCTTCTTTCAAAAACCACTGATATGAGCGTATCTGGATCTCGTTCAGGTCCGGCTGTGGCAAAATATCACGCAGGCTCGAGAAGTCTTTTGTCGGCAATTTTTTCCCCATAAAATATTGTTTTTATTTGTCTAAATAGTAGGAAAAACAAGGAAAACGACAAAAATAAAACAACCGAAAGACAACGGAAAACCCCCAATCAGATTGGTTCCTTCATTCGGTTTATAGGTACTTTAACCGATTCTGGTTATGTTCGTCAAGTGTTTTGGCAAAAATGGTCTTTTTGGTGATCGGGTCGCTTAAATAGTACCAGTAGGGCGATGCCTTCGGCGAAAGAGCCGCCTTGATCGCCTCTACGCCGGGGTTCCCTATCGGACCCTCCGGCAAACCGCGATACAGATAAGTGTTGTATGGCGAATCTATTTTGAGATCGGCTCGCGTGATCGGGAGGCATCCGTTTTTCGGATCTCTCTGCTCTTTGATAAAACAAATTGTCGCATCAACCTGAAGCGGGATGCCTTCCCGTATCCTTTTCTTCGCGATGCCCGCCACAATGCGCTGTTCTTCAAAATCAGGAACTTCGTTCTGCACAAGCGACGCAAGGATAAGATTTGTTTTCGCGTTGTTCCGGTCCGCGTTCAAAAACGGAGCCGCCTTCGCCTCAAAGTTGTCCAAAAATTTTTGGACCACGTCGTCCGCGTCGGAATCGATAAAGAACCGGTAGGTGTCCGGAAGCAATTTCCCCTCAAGGGACCGCGCGCGAACCGCCGCGATAAGGGAGGCCTCGGGAATGATCCCGCGCTCGCTCAACATCCGGTCGATCTCATAGCTCGAGCTTCCGTCCGGGATCACAACTTCTATTTCCCGGTCCGCACCGCTCGATAGGGACGAAAGAATTTCAAAACTGCTCGAAGCGGAACTGAAGCGATATTCTCCCGGCTTCAGGTCCGCCGCTTTTCCGGTAAGGATCGCGAGCGTTTTGAACGCGAACGAGGAGCGAATGATTTTTTCTTCTTCCAGGCGCTCAACGATATTTTTGAACCGCTCGCCGCTCACAATGATCATCGTCTTTTCCTCGCCTTTTCCTTCCGCATTAAAGGGCCGGAGTGAATAAACCAAAAAAGCCGCCCCGAGGAAGACGATAAAAAAAATCGCAAGCGATAGAAATTGATTACGAGCGAACTTCAATTGCATGTATGATAGCAAGAAGAAACAGGCTGGTCAAAAGACTCGAACCGCCATAACTTACGAACGGGAACGTCACTCCCACAACGGGAAACATTCCCGTTGCCGAACCGATGTTCAAAAAAAACTGCCACGCGAACAATATCGCGGCTCCCAGGCAAATCAGCTTCTCAACGTTCCGCTCGGCGCGGTATCCGACCTTCAAAATGCTCGCGATAAGCGCAAAGAATGCCGCGATCAGCGCGATGCCGAATACCCACCCCCATTCTTCGACGAACGCGGAAAAGATAAAATCGTTCGCCGGCTCCGGTAAAAAGCCGAGCTGCGTTTGGGAACCTTGGCCGTATCCCTTTCCCCACAATCCGGCGGAGCCGATGGCGATCTTCGACTGAGCGACGCTATAGTTCACCCCCAGAACATCATGCTCCGGAAAAAAAACGCCGATGATCCGTTCCCGCTGGTAGGTCGCAAGGCCGTAATTCCAAAGAAAAACACCGGCTATGGCAAACCCCAAAACTGCGGCGAGGAACCGCCGCCGCGGCAGGCCGGCGACGACAAGAAATCCGAACCATACCCCAAAAATGACAAGCGCGGAACCCAAGTCCGGCTGGAGCATGATGAACGCAGCCGGAACGAGAAAATACGCGAAGGACCCCAAAATATTCGTCCATCGGGCGATGCTTATGTGCCTTCGGCTGAAATATTCTGCGTAGAGCAAAATGAGGCTTATCTTTACCAGTTCGGCCGGCTGAAAATTAAAGGGGCCAAGTACCAGCCAGCTCCTGGTGCTGCGGATGACCGGCGCCGCGAAATAAGCAACGGCAAGAAGGATGATGCTCACGCCATAGAGCCCCAAGGTAAACCACCGATAGTTGAATACCGACCTCCAATCGAAAACGGAAAAAAGAACTATCAGCAAAATACCGATGACCGCCCAGACAAGCTGGTACGCAAAAAGCGTGGTCGAGATGCTCGAAATTTCCACAAGCCCCGCGAGAAGCAGAAGTCCCGCGGGCGCAAGCACTCCCGTCATGAACGCAGGGCGAACACGAACACTTCCGTTTTTTCCGGAACAATATCCGGATCCTTCGGATAGCGCACCGTAAACGGCCGGCTCTCCCCAACCGCAACGTTGTCGATCACGGTCTGCGAAGCCCCCAGCGACTGGCCGAACTTCCCGTAGAACACGGCTATCACCGAAACGCTCCGCACGGAACGCGAGTGCTCATTGATAACGGTGCCGGAAACCGCAAGGTCTCCGCCTTCGGGTTCGGTACGGAAGTTCTGCGCGCGGACAACGGGCTTCACAAAATCTTCCGCGGGAATCCACGCGGGATTCTTGAATACAAAGTCCACGGACTGGACCTGCGCGGCAGATATATCAAGCCGCGGAACGAAAAGATACTTCACCTCGCGCGCGTAGATGAACGAGCTCCCCGAGATCGTTTTTAAAACCGCGCCGCCGTCTCCTTTAAGCGCAAACTCGTAATCGAACCGCTCGAGCGCGAGAGCGGAATTCGGATTTTGAACCTGCGCGAGAAGGCTCGAATTCCCGCCCACATAGAACACGCGCGGTTTTCCTAAAAGCTCCACCGGCTTTGTGTCGCTTGAAACGCAAAACTGTTCGCACGGACCGCCGCAATCGATACCTTCCTCGCCCTGATTTTGTTTCTTGTCAAAACAGCTTTGCGGTTGTTTCAAAAATATTAAATAGAAACCGAAGATAACCGCCCCGAGCACCGCGAGGAACCCTACACCGTATACAAGTTGCTTTAAAAAGCGGTTCATAGGAGCGCTCTCTTTTTCACATGATACACCGCCCCGGAATTATTTTCTACTCGCCCACCAATTCGAAGCCCCTCCTAATTCCCCGAACCATACTTCACCGACTCCGTTTTGGCGTTGATCTCGTACTTTCCTGTTCCATCCGTGGCGTAGATATAGAAATAGCCGCTGTTGGGATTTGTGGAACTGAATGAATTCACGGGATCTATGGGAAGCGCGGGCAAGAGAGACCT
>CAYTEE010000050.1:0-5842 GCA_964436785.1 uncultured Candidatus Saccharibacteria bacterium | reverse complement strand
CCGAGAAGCCGCATATACGGTAAGGGTAACGCGACCGCGCGGGAAAATCAAAAAAATTACTTCTTCAATATCTCGCGGAATACTTCGACCGGCAAATTAACCCGTCCTGTCTCCTTGAGCCGTTCCTTGCCGCGCTTCTGTTTTTTCCAAAGTTTCATTTTCCGGCTTCGGTCTCCGCCATAAAGGTAACCGGTAACGTCCTTCCGGAGCGCGGGGATCGTCTCGCGGGCAATGATCCGCCCGCGCGCTCGCGCCTGTATCGCCTGCGCGAACTGCATCCGAGGAAGGAGTTTCTTGAGCTTTTCCACGCTTGTGCGGGCTTCTCGTTCCAGGTCTTTCTCCGGAACGATGCGGGTGAGCGCTTCGACCACGTCGGCCGCCACGATGATCTCAAGTTTTTCGACTTCCGCGGGCGCCTCTCCCGCAAGTTCATAACTGAATGACGCAAATCCCGCAGTGAGCGACTTTAGCTGGTCGTCAAAATCCCGGAGAAGTTCCGCGAGCGGCATCTCTCCGACGAGCAAAAAGTTCTCTCCCAAATTTTTTATCTCGGCGACAGTCAAGCTATAAAGCGTCTTCAATCCCACGATCGAGCTTACGTACCGTTCGGGCGAAAGGATCTCGAGCCGGATCATGGGCTGGAACACGCGGTCGGGGCTTGCCGGAAAATCCTTCGCCTGCTTTATTACATATTCTTTGTCCTGTTCGCGGATCCGATACGCGACCGAGGGGAAGCTTGTCAAAAAATCGAGGTCAAATTCATCCCTAAGGCGGCTCGCGGTGATCTCAAAATGAAGCTGGCCCAAAAAACCCACCTTGAGGCCGCGGCCCAGCGCCTCGTTCGCCTCCGGCTCGAAGTAGAGCGCGGGGTCGTTCAATTTGAGTTTTTCAAGGGATGATTTCAAGTCGTCAAACTCGGTGGCGCCGTCCGGATAAAACGATATAAAGACCACGGGCGCCGGCTCGCGGTATCCCTGGAGAGGCTCCGTGTCGCGCCCTTGTGCGACGGTGTCTCCAATTCTTACAAGATCCGTTTCCTTAAGCCCCGTCGCTATGTATCCTATTTCTCCCGAGGACAATGAATCCACGGCTTTCAAGTGCGGGAGGAACGCGCCGACTTCTTTTATCTTGAACCTGGCTCCACTCGCAAGAAGAAAAATTTCTTCGCCCGGCACTATTCTTCCTCCGAACAAACGAACGAACGCCAAAATTCCCTTGTGCTCGTCGTAGAGCGAATCAAATATCAGCGCCTTGGTTTCCGGCCCTTCGCCCTTGGGAGAAGGAACCTTCTCGATGACGGCGCGCAAAAGATCGGGGACTCCTTCGCCCGTTTTCCCGGAGATCCGAAAGATCTCGCTCGGAGAAACACCCAAAAGATCGGCGAGCGATTTAATGACTTTTTCTCCATCCGCGTTTATCCGCGTACCATCCGCGTCGGTCCGCGATTGGAGCAAGTCAATTTTATTCACCGCTCCAATGATCTTGAGTCCCGCCTTCTCCGCCAAATGCAGATTTGAGAGCGTTTGCGCCTGGATACCCTTGGTCACGTCCACCAAAAGAATTGCGCCCTCAACGGCATGAAGCGCACGCGAGACTTCGTATGCAAAATCCGAGTGGCCGGGCGTATCTATTAAGTTCAGAATGTATTCTGAACTCGCAGATTCGCGCGGATCAACTCGCTGATCATTGCGGATAGAATCATAAATAATTCGCTCTATCTCCAAATTTTTACCCCCAAAATTTACCAAAAGGGCCAATCTATAATTTGATCCCCGAAGGTAATGCTGCGTTTGTTTTTTGGGAGGATCTCCCAAAAAAGGCAGCACCTTAAGTTCCACAACAACCTTTCCGTCTATCACAAAATCAGGTTGATATAACCCAACTTTTTGGGCGTCATACATAACGTCTATTCTTTTTTCTCTTTCAAATGAAAGGTTAATCTTCTCGAATTCTAAGGCAAGAGCATTTTGATATACTCCCTCTTTGTGTCCAGGGCCTAAGGCATTATAAACAGTAAACAGCGCGCCTCGGATCTTATAGGTTAAATCTTCATGCAGTAATCCGCGAGAATCTGCATCAATCCGCGCCAATCCGCGAGATGGCCTCCAGTGCATTCGCACTGGGGCCATCTTAATTGTGATGCCCCGCTCGCGTTCGAGTTCCAGCTGATCCAAATACTGCGGCCGCATCCGCCGCGCCTCGACGGTGCCCGTCACCTCCAAAAGCCGGTCCGCGAGCGTGGACTTGCCATGATCGATGTGGGCGATGATGACGAAGTTGCGGATGTTCTTAATATTTTCCATATTTAAAAAATTGCCCACATTGATCGGGAAAAGGGTCCCGCCTTCGCTCCGCTTCGGATGGGCAGGCGGGGAAACAGCTTGTCCCGAGTAAGTCGAGGGAGGAGTTTTCCTGTATAGGAAAGTTGCTGAAAACCGAGAGGTTGTCAGGGAGCGAGTTGCTGCATAGCGACTCGCGACGGTCACTATGGGCGATGATGACGAAATTTCGAATATTTTCCAAAGCCATAAAATATCGTATTTAAGGTTGCAGCAAGCAATTGGTATTAAATTCACTAAAAAGCAACCAACTACGGGACGGTTTGTACTTTGTTTTGTCGCTGCGAAAATGGAATACAATTCTCCGTTGGCTCATTAAGAGGATTACTTCCCACCAACATTCGAATAAGCACTGTGTCACTATCAGGACGCTCATATTGTTGAGCCCGAAGATAAGAAGGGAATTTTGCTATCAAATTGACGGAGTTAGCACCAACTTTAAACCTCAGAGCGAAACGTCCATCCTGATCGGTATGGGTTGTGTAGATATAGTCCTTATCCCAAATAACCTGCCCATTCTGGATACCCCATCCACGCTGATCTACTGACACCTCTGCGCTGCCGATCGGCGCACCTGTTTGACAATCAACAACTCGCCCCGCAATAAATTTTTCTCTTCGGCCGAAAACAAACATACCCGCGATAAACAGAACCGAAATTATCAAGATCAGTAAAGCAATCCTTGTAGGAAAGAAAAATCTCATAATCAAAGCATGGCGCAAACTAGGGCTATATTCAAGCCACCTCGCTATTGTAGCACTGCTCGCAATACACGATCTCCGGTCGCTCGGGAGCGCCCGCCCGCCATGACTCGCTGGTAAAAGGTTGGTGCATCTTGGTTAAGCCGCTTCTGCCTGATAGCACTGTTCACAGTAAACAACTTCTTGGCGATTCTGCGCGTAGGAGGTTTCGAATTCGTTGGGGCAGTGCTCTTCTCCGTGAAAATGCTTGGCGGTATTTTTATACCCCGTGCTTTTTACTGTACTCAAGCACTCACATTGCCGCCTATACAGTCGCCGCGGATTTCTCAATGTAAACCGCGCAGTGCGCCGGCACGGGAAGCAATATTCGGGAACGGGCATCCCAAGTTTCCGATAAAGCGCAAGTTCCAGTGGGACTACTCGGAATACTACCGCGCACAGCGGGTTCTTTGTTTTTTCCTCTTCGCTTTCCTGCGTCTTGCAATGGATGACGTGCTCTAAAATGGCATCGGTCGTGTCGGTTATGGTTGGCGGCAGTTTTTCGGAAGTCATTGTAACGTCGTAGTTAGCTTCCGGACGCTCGCGCCATGAAAATCCTTTTTTGATCGCTTCTTCTTTCGTGAGCGGGAAATAATCTTGAGCCATTGATTCATTATAGGCAAACGGCGAAACATCCGCCGGGAAATATTCTCCCCACTCATTGGTTTTTTTCATATGGTCAACGATTTTCTTTTTCAGTTCCATGTACGCCTCTTTGGAATATTGTTTGTTTAAGATGCAGTACTCGCCTTTTTTGAGGCCAAAACAACCGAAACAGTTACGCACGCCAAAGCACATGTCGCAGTAGCAAGAATCGGTGATGGTATTAAGGCAGCTTCGAGCAACGATCGTCCGGTGCGGAGTGTCAACTCCCTGTATCTCATACGACAACTGCCCGATGATGATTTCTGTGCAATCACGGCAATCCTCGTTTTGCCTCCACGCATCCTGCATGTAGGCCGTATCTTTATGGTCGCGGCAGTTGAAAACAAGTCGCGCACGTTCGGTATTCTCTATATAATCGCCCGAAGAATTCTGCGCCCGCGTTCCATGATAAAACTTTACCGGGATGTTTGAGCGAAACTTGGAGGCCTTCTCCTTTGTCTCTCGTATAAACTTTCTGTTCCAAGTTAATTCCTTGAGCCGCTTTTCGTACTCCTCCTTCCCGATGTTTTCGTTGAACCAGTGATACTGCTTGTTCCGCAACCCCACGCATCCAAAACAATTTGAGCAACCGCGGCAGTCGCTTGAGAAATACGCGCTCACACAACCCGAACAGTCGTACGACCAAAGGCACCGTGAGCATTTCGTGATATTAACGCATTCGTAGCAAAACTCACTTTTTTGCGCCATATAGCAATCACTCAAAAAATAAGAGCCTTCCTGCCAACTTCCATACATACATTTTTCGCATGAATCGCTTGTGAAAAGCATGTAGCAATCTTTATTGTTTTGAGATTGGTTGGTAAATTCGCTGTTCGGGCTGTTGGAATTCACCATCGCCAAGTGCGGCACCACGCGCCGGAGCTCCTCGTACTGTTCAAAGAACAGCCGACCAAAATCGAAATCGCGGCCATAGCTCTTAGGATCCCATGAGTCAGACTTCCAATACTCCTGTTCGTATACTGGAAACGGTACGTCGGGTCGGTAAATAGAGATGATAGACTTGCCCGTTGCGTCGCATTTCCTTCTGTAGAGATTGTATTCGTTCCTGTCCCGAAGCCGCCTGATATACCGGCACTCCGGACAAAACGTCGGCGGCGGGACGTTGATCTTTTCATAGAACACAAAATCGTCCGGCTCAATAACGAACGAAGATTTACAATTTTGGCATATTTTTTCTTCAGAAATACTCATCTCATAATAATAGAAGCTCAATGGGCATACTATGACATGTCATAGTAATTAACTTCGCGCTACGGCATGTGAACAATTCCATATTTTGTTCGCACGGATCTACCGCGAGATTTTCTTTCCTTCTTGGTAATATCGCGGCTATATATTCTCGTTTTTCGCTCTGATTTCCCTCTCTCGCGGTAACTCTTATAGCTCCGTTCGCGGAGCGCCTTCTTTATACTGCTAATGGTTTGCGGCGAAAGCCAGAGCTCTTTGACAATCTGGCTGTACTTCTCGCCAGATATGATGCGCTCAATCGCCGCGGCGCGAACCACTAAATTATGGCGTTCGTTGGACGTTACCAGCAAGTCAAGAAATTCTCCTAAGCCTGATATCTTCTTCCAGCACGCCATTTCCCACTCTTTGCGCGAAGAAAAGCGGCTCACTAGTGGCAACTTGATGGATAATGCCTTCTCCATAGATATAGATATAGATATAGATTACTTATACATGATTATTATACCGGTGTCGCTATGACATGTCATAGTGCCCATGTTTCATGTCACATGCTACGTGTCGCGTGCCACATGCTAACTCTTCGCGAGCGTCAGATCAACAATAACCCTTCCGTCGGGGTCGTCCGACTCATAGGTGTATATCGGCAAGCCATTCTCGCGCCAGTGGTAGCCAAGCGGAGCGCTTATCTCAAAATGGTATTTCCCGGAACTCCCCGACTGCCTCTCGAACACAAATTCGTAGGTTCGCCCCGGGGTAAGTGCGCCCGGCAGTTTCCGGGTATAGTCGAGCGTCACGGTTTTCGTTTTTCCTTTTTCCACCTTGGTCCAAAAACCGAATACGTTCTTCCCCGACTCTTTAAACGACTGAATTGCCGGAAGGTCGGGGTTGTCGCGGATCGTTGATTCGATC
>CAYTEE010000049.1:0-5937 GCA_964436785.1 uncultured Candidatus Saccharibacteria bacterium | reverse complement strand
AAGAAACTCGGGATTTTGTAAGCATCAAAGACGTTGTGGCGGCGAACCTCCTTGCGCTCCGGAGCAAAAAAACCGATTTTCATGTTTTTAATATAGGGGGCGGCAGGGCGCATAAAGTCCTTGATTTTGCGAGAACGGTACAGCGGGCTACCGGTTCGCCCTCGGGAATCAAAATTGGCGCGTTTCGAAGAACGGATACCCGGCACGCGGTTTCGGACATCTCAAAATTAAAAAAACTCGGATGGCATCCGCGATTTACCCCCGAAGATTCCATAAAGGACTATGTCCGCTGGTTTCGGGAGGAGGGTCTTGGAAAAATGTTGAACCGAGCGGCGTTGAAAAAACTTAAGGCGGGTATCGGAAAATAATCGCCACAATTCGCGTCCATTCCTGTATATAGGTTGCGCAGTTTTCTTGTGCTATTCTTGCACGTTTTTCTTTGACAAAAAGGCGCACTTATCTTATGGTAGCTGTACTAATATGCCCGGTAGTGAAAACTCGATTTTTCTGCCGTGCATTGTTTTAAGACGGGAAATAAGCATTATTGGTTCAATGATTTATCAAAGTGTCGCAATTTTAAGGAGACCACGATCGAGTTTCTACTACCGGGTATGATCGTTGTTCGCGCGCCATTACGCATCAGTTTTGTGGGCGGAGGTACCGATCTGCCTGATTTTTATTTCCGGCATCCCGGGCGGGTTCTTTCGACGACCATCGATAAATATGTGTATATCGTCATCAATCGCACCCCGCTTATCGATAAGGTTTCCGCGCGGTATTCTCTCTCGGAAACCGTGGACACCCCCGACGAGCTCCAGCACACGCGCATCAAGCATGCATTGATAGACTTTGGCATCGCGAAAAACATCGAGATCGGGTCGTTTGCCTCGCTCCCCGCGAAAACGGGATTGGGCTCTTCCTCGAGTTTTTCGGTTGCGCTTCTTAAGGGGCTGCATTCATATCAGAAAAAAAATATCGACAAAACCGGAGTTGCCGAGGCGGCGTGCCGGTTGGAGATCGATCTTTTGGGGGAGCCGATCGGGAAACAGGACCAATATGCCGCGGCGTTCGGGGGGTTGAACGTGCTTCAGTTCAATCCGGATGATTCCGTGGATGTGCGCCCGGTATTTTTGGATTATAAGATGCGGCGCATGATAGAGGACCACCTTCTCCTTTTCTATACCGGTATTGCGCGGCCTGTTTCATCGGTGCTTTTTGAACAAAAAGCGAACATTGGGGGGAAGTTCGAAACATTGAAATCTATGGCCGATTCTGTTCCGGAGTTTACCGAGCGCCTGACCCGCGGGGATATTCAAGGGTTAGGGTCGATGCTCCACGATGGGTGGGCGATGAAGAAAACGCTGGCTTCGAACATTTCCTCGGCGCCCATTGACGCGCTCTATGGAGCGGGGATGGACGCAGGCGCATTCGGCGGGAAGGTGTTGGGAGCGGGCGGGGGAGGATGTATGATGTTCTTTGCGCCACCCGAGCGGAAGAAAGTGGTTAGAAATACAATAAGCGAAGCTGCGCGCAGCATGGGACTTTCTGAGTTCAAGGAAATTCCGGTTGAATTTGTTCAGTCGAGCGCCGAAGTGCTTTTAAATGCCGATAATCACAGAGCGCGCGGCGCGTCTTCGGAAATTGTGTAATGCCATGCGAGAGTACATAAAAAATTTTTCCGAAAAAGCGCGTACGGCCTTATCCGAAATTCCCGCAGACGAAGTTGCCAGAGCGTTGAATATTCTGCAGGCCGCTTATGAACGTGATGGCCGGATCTATGTATTCGGGAATGGGGGTTCTTTGGCGCTTGCGACCCATTGGGTAAGCGATTTTAACAAGACGGTGTTCAGCCATAATCTCGAGAAGCATACCCGTAGATTCCAGGCGATCCGTGTGCCGACGACCGAAGAAGAACTCACCGCGTGGGCGAACGATGTCGGGTACGATATGGTTTTTGCCGGACCCCTCCAAAACTATCTTCAGGATTCGGACGTGGCGATCGCGATTTCGAGTTCCGGGAATTCCCCGAACGTGATAAAGGCCGTGGAGCTTGCTAAAAGTCGCTATGTGCCGGTGATCGGCATTTCGGGGTTTGACGGAGGCGCGTTAAATCGCCTTGCGGACGCAAAAATTTTGGTTTCCACGGAGAAGGGCGAATATGAAGTAGTGGAGGGCGTGCATGCCGTGATCCTTCATCTTATGACCAAGTATTTTAAGGATTACTTTGACGACCTTGAAGAGCGCGAGAAAAAACAGCGATGACGGAAGACTTTTCCAAATATTCTGTTTTTATCCTTGCCGCGGGAGTAGGCAACCGCCTGCGGCCGCTTACGGATTCTATCCCGAAGCCCATGGTCCCGTTCGGGGGCAAACCGCTTCTTGAACACACGGTTATACTCCTGCGCGACCAGGGATTCCGCAATTTTGTGATGAACGTCCACCATCTGCCGGAAAAAATCACGGACTATTTCGGGAACGGGCAGAGGTTCGGCGTGAACATTGCCTATAGCGACGAATCGAAAGGACTTTTGGAAACCGCGGGGGCGATCAGGAAAGCCGCAAGTTATTTGAGCGACACGTTCGTTCTTCTCTATGGCGACCACATGCATGCGTTCGATTTCCGGAACGTTCTTCTATTCCATAACTCAACGAATGCGCTCGGCACGATAGTTCTCAAAACATCGGATTTGCCGCAGAACGGAGACATCGCGGAAATTGATCCGGCGACAGGGCGGATCATCAAATGGTACGCCCGGCCGCATCAAATAGCCGAGTTTTCGGAGGGCCTTTACCTCAATACCGGCTTCTCCGTGTTTTCAAAAAAAATAGTGGATCATATCCCCGAAGGGCGACCGGTAAAACTTGATGCCGAGGTTATCCCAGCGCTCGTTACGCAAGGGGTTCCGCTTTATGGTTTCCCGACCGCGGAAGAAATTTTGGACATCAATACGCCCGAAAAATACGAAATTGCGAAACAATGGCATCTCGCGCGTCACAAATAAAAATGGCAGACAAGGCGCTCTTTTTGGACCGTGACGGGATTATCTGCAAACCGCTTCCGCGTGGGGAATATCTGGTGCGGTGGGATCAGTTCGCATTTCAGGATGGCATCCGGGACCTTGCCGAATTTGCAAAGCGAAAAGGGTATCGCGTGATCGTCGCCACCAATCAGTCGCAAGTTGCGCGAGGGCTTCTCTCTCGGGGCAATCTCGCGGATATTCACGACAAAATGAGCCAAGGACTCCCGGGGCTCCTTGATGGAGTTTACTATTGTCCGCACGCCGATGAGGACGATTGCGAGTGCCGCAAACCGAAGCCGGGGCTTTTGGCGCGCGCGGCATCGGATCTTGGAATAGACCTCACACAGTCCTTCTTTGTTGGGGATAGTTTTAAAGACGTGAATGCCGGAACGGCCGCGGGGTGCATTACTATTTTTTTGCATAATGAATATAACAGGGAGGAATTCGAGAAGTGCCGGCCGCATTATGTGGTGCGAAATCTTGGAGAAGTAAAAAAGATTCTTTTTTGAAAAAAAGAAAGCCGCGCGGTGAGGCGCGGCATAGGTGGTGCAATTTCGGCGGAGGCGCTGGTGGCTATCGGGTGTAGAGCCAGATCGTGAGCCCTCCAGTCGCCATGGCGAGAACTTTCTGCCAGCTCAACCTATCGCCCAGAACGAGAAAATTCCCGATGAACATGAATGCGGCCATCTCAAAGAACGTTGTAGCACCGGCAGCGGCGATTTCCTCTTTACTGTAGTGGGTAAGAATTTGCTGGTAGCTTCGGTGCCCAATGCCGTGGAGTATCGCTACTCCATATGCAATGGCGATTGCCACCGCGGCAGAGAAACTCACTTCCGGCCGAAGGGTCGGTGTGAGGTTCAATCCCCAGAAGAAAGGCACCATGGATCCGGTGAACAGGATCATGGCGGTCACCATCGGGTTCGTGATGCCGCTCCTCACCATCAGGGCACCCCAGATTCCAAAAGGAATCGCGGCACCGAGGCAAAGCAGATGCAATTTCCAAGACATGATATTCCCCTCCGCTGGATGTTCGGTTGGCTCGATATTCCGCCTTGATCAGTTGTAAAGAGTACGGTTATAGAATGCCGCAACATGATAATCAATTTTTCTTTATTTGTCAAATCTCTTTTTTTCTGATATTCTGGAGTCACAATGCCGAAGATAAGCATTATTATGGGCACCTGGAACCGCGCGCGCATGCTGGGCCGCGCGATCCGGAGCGTAGAGGAGCAAACATTCAAGGACTGGGAACTTATCGTTGCGAACGACGGCTCGACGGACGATACCGCGCGGGTAGTCGAGGAATGGAAGAAGAAGGAACCGCGGATAGTGTTCGTCAATAATCAGGTAAACCGGGGGATTTCGAAAAATTATAATAGCGCGTTTGCGGTTATGAAGGGCGAGTATATCGCGATGATCGATGATGACGACCCGTGGTGCGACAACGAACGCCTCAAAAAGCAAGTTGCATTTTTAGATAAGAATCCCGAGTACGTTGGTTGCGGCGGGGGAGTTATTGTGGTTCACGCAAACGGAAAACCCGCCCGCCTCGCAAGCGAGAGTGTTGCGGGCAGGGAACTCTACCGCTACTTGAAGCCGGAGAAAGACGGGGAGATCCGCGCGCGGATGCTTTTTTCGAATCCGATGGCGAACTCAACAACGCTCTTCCGCCGCGTGACGGCGGAAAAAGTCGGATGGTACGACGAAACGACGCGCTATTCCGGCGACCGCGATTTTTGGCTGAAATTGGGCCGCGAGGGTAAGCTCTACAATTTCCCCGAGTATTTTTCGTACTACACGATGAGCGGAGAAAATACTTCTATCTCAAAAATAAGGCCGCATCTTAAGGCGTCGCTTATGATCATGCGGCGCTACAAAAAAGATTATCCGCACTATGTTCCGGCGCTTGCCGCAAATATGGTCCAGTATTGGTACGCGTTCCTCCCCGCGTTTCTCCGGGGTGGACTGCACTATACGCTTGCGCGCCTCAAGCGCGCGGTTTTAGGGTGAACGTAAGCTCGCGGAGGAGCGGCTCGTCCAGGAATTTTAATATTCCCCAATACAAGACGGCGGCGAGCGCTATCGTAAAAGCGAGCGGGAATCCGGCGAACGAAAGAAAAGAAACCGCCATCATCATAAGGAGCGAGGCTGGGGCGATCTTTGTAAGCCCGGGGAGCGGGAGGCGTTCTATGTTCTGCATTGCCCTCCAAAGGTAGAGGTTGCCGAGGATCTGGGCAAAAAGTGTTGCCCATGCGGCGCCGAGGATCCCGAACTGGGGGATAAGAAGAATGTCGAAAAGCACGTTTCCCAATCCGCCGATCGCCGCGAATAGCAGAAGATTTTTTTGGCGGTTATGCGCAAAGAGCGCGTTTGTGAGGATAACGGACGGGAAGTTCACGAGAAGCGTAAGGAGGAGCACTTGGAACGGCGCTATCGCTGCGCGGTATGCTTCTCCGAAAACGAGATTGATAAGATCCGGAGCAAGGATGATCCCGCCCAAAACCAGCGGGAAGCCGATAAGAAACGCAACTCCAACCGTTCGCTCGAAAAGCGCGCGCATTTTTTTCGGTTCTCCGTTCGCGAATCGGGAAAATGCGGGGAATGTGCTTGCCGCAAAGATCGCGGGGAGGAGGTACGCAAGAAGGATGGGGCGCTGAGCCGCGGAATAGAAGCCGACCGCTTCCGCGGTGCCGAAAAATCCGATGATGAGGATATCGGTATTGATCATAAGCCCGCCGAGGACAGCGGAGACGGCGAACGGCCATGCGGATGTAATGATGGGGCGCACGAGCTTTGCGTCGAAATGGGAGAAAATTTTTGATAAGCGGGTGCGGAGGAAATAAAATGTTGCCACCATGCCGGCGCCGGTTCCTATCGCATAAGCGATGGTGAATGCGGCAACGGTCCCGGAGATCTT
>CAYTEE010000048.1:3159-6177 GCA_964436785.1 uncultured Candidatus Saccharibacteria bacterium | reverse complement strand
CCCAAGACGACCCGCGGTCCTGCGACATCGCCCGGCTTTCCGCCTCGCGGACCAGAGTTGCGATCTTCTGCGAGGTGGAGTTCAGCTCCTTTGCACTCCGCCAGCCCACGAGATTCGCGAGCGATACTGTCCCGATAATCCCGATAATCCCTATTACGATAAGAAGCTCGATCATCGTGAACCCTCCCAAGTTTTCCTTCGGAAAACCTAGGCGGGCAAGCCCCCGCCGCTTCCCGTTTAATAGTTCCATAGGGTTAGTATACACTTTTTTGGGAAAAACCTCATCAGAAAGTTGTTGCGAGCTGATAGATCGGGACGATGACCGAAAGGGCTATCATTCCGACCATAACACCCATAACGACGAGAAGTACCGGCTCCAGGAACGATACAAGTGACTTGATGAGGGATTTTAAATTTACGGCGTAAAAGTTCGCAAGCGTATTCAAAACCTCTTCCAGGTGCCCCGCCTTTTCGGAAATTGCCACAAGGTTCGTCACCACCCGCGGGAACGCTGTTTCCCTCCGAAACGCTTCTCCGATAGTAAGCCCCTTCGCAAGCCCTTCCCGGCTGATCCGGAGAAGGCTTATGCGGAGCGCCTGGTAGCCTACCGTGTCTGCCGTAATGTCTATCGCCTGCACAATGGGGAGACCCGCCTTCATAAGGGAGCTTAACGTCGAGGCGAACCGCTGGACCGCCAAGTCGCGATAGATTTTCCGGATGAACGGAAGATGGCTAAAGAGACGATCCGCCACACGCTTCCCGGCAAGTGTGTACTTGAAAAAGAATATAAGGAATGCCGTGATCCCGATAAGCGACCCCAGAAAAAGAATGACATGGTCGTTCACGAAAAGCCCCACGCCGAAAACCAGCTGCGAAAAGAACGGCGGCTCGACATTGCTGTCCTCAAAAACAGCGGCAATCTTCGGGAGCGCGAATGTCGAAATAAAGGTAAAGATGGAAACGGCAAACACGATAAGGATGATCGGGTAAATGAGCGCCGAACGGATCTGGCTCCGGAGTTCCGCTTCCTCGGCGAGCGAAACGCTCAAGTCCTCGAATGTCTGCTGGAGATTCCCCGAGGCCTCCGCGGACTTTATGAGATTCACGAACACCAGCGAGAACGTGTTGGGATACCGGCCAAACACCTCGTAGAACGGCCTCCCGCGGACCAAATTGTCGCGAACCTCGAGGAGGAGATTTTTCATCGCGGGATTTTCGAAATCGAGGATCAAAATATCTATCGCGGCAAGAAGATCGGTCCCCACGCGAAGCATAAGCGCGAGATATTTCGCAAGGAACACCTTGTCGGCGATCTTTATCCCGCTCCCGAGGAAACGAACCCTCCGTTTTTCCTGGATGGGCTTTACCGAGATAGGCCGCAGATCCTGCCCGACCAAATGCTGAAGAACGCCATTCAGGCTGTCGGCATCAAGATCTCCTTCGGAAACCTTTCCGTTTTTGTCCGACGCAAGATAATGATAGAGCATTGAGAATTAGGAGGTAGTGAGTAGGAGGTAGAAGATATAATTTTAGATTTAGGTGGCACGTTGCTACTCGCTACTTACTACTTTCTACTTACTATCTATCTATAAGAATAACACTCTTGATCGGCGCTTGCACGAAAAAGCCGCTATTCTCTGATCACGCGGAGCACTTCCTCTATTGTCGTGACGGCAAGCTCAACTTTCTCAAGCCCATCCTCGAACATCGTCTTCATGCCGTTTCTCTGGGCTTCTTCCTGGAGCCGCTCCAGGCTGAACGGGTTTTCGGCGATCACGCGCTTTACCGCGTCGGTGACCTCGAGAACCTCAAAAAGGCCGACTCGCCCGCGGTAGCCGGTAAACCCGCAGGAAAGGCACCCCTTGCCGCGGAAAAGCACCTTGGGGACTTTCGGCTCGCCCAATACATGGGATTCGCGGAGTTGTTCCTCGATCACCTTCTCGAGCTCCGGCCCTCCGTGATACGAAAAAACGCACGACTGACACACGCGGCGCACCAGCCGCTGAGCGATCACCACATTCAAGACGGAACTTACGAGGAACGGCGGCACGCCGAGGTCAAAAACCCGCGGAATCGCGGTCGGCGCGTCGTTCGTGTGAAGCGAAGAGAGGAGAAGATGCCCCGTAAGCGCCGCCTGCACCGCGATATCGGCCGTTTCCGAATCCCGAATTTCTCCGACCATGATGATATTCGGGTCCTGCCGGAGAATAGCGCGGAGGTTCGAGGCGAACGTTACTCCTCCCTGCGGATTGATCTGCGTTTGATTCACATACCGCATGTTGTATTCGATAGGGTCCTCGGTCGTCACGATGTTCACCTCGGGGCGGTTCAGGATGTTCATCAAGGAATAGAGCGTGGTCGTTTTTCCGGAACCGGTCGGTCCGCAGGAAAGGATCATTCCGTACGCTTTCTGCAAATTCCGCATCGTGGTCTGCGCGACAACCGGCGACATGCCGATCTCTTCGAGCGAAAGCGGTTTCTGCGTCGTTTCCAATAAACGCATTTCCACTTTTTCCCCGTAGAACGTGGGGATCACGGAAACACGGATGTCCACCACCTGATTCACGATCTTGTGGCGGAATCTTCCGTCCTGCGGTTTGTAGTGCTCATCGATCTTCAATGCCGCAAGAAGTTTGAGGCGCGCGACAACCGCCGGATGGATGGCTTTGGGGATCCGCATGATCTCATAGAGAATGCCGTCAACGCGGTAGCGGATAAGCGTCGCATCTTCCAATATCTCGATGTGAATATCGGACGCACGCGATGCAACGGCATAACTCAATAGATTGTCCACTATCGCCACGATCGGGAGCTGGGCGGCGGCCTCCTCGATAGTTTTCGATTGGCTGATGAGTGACGCTTGAATTTGCTCCTCAATAATTTTTTTAAAATTCTGCGCGGACTGAAGGCCATAGATCGCGAACCCGCGGTTCAGGTCTTCCTGTGTCGCCAAAAACGGCTTTACCTTCCCCTTGAGGTGCTGCGTTAAAAATCCAATGGTCTCCAGGTCGGAAGGGT
>CAYTEE010000048.1:0-3149 GCA_964436785.1 uncultured Candidatus Saccharibacteria bacterium | reverse complement strand
ACATCGAAAGCGCCGCTCTCTTCGCGGTTAAAAACAAGCGCCCGCCGCTGGCGCGCGACCTCTTCGGAAATGAGATGCACCGTTTCCTCGTTGATCGGGCGGGTGCTTAAATCCGCAAGCTCCACGCCAAGCGAAGTGGCGAGAAGATTGTTCATATAGGCGTGGTCAACAACCCCTATAGAAACCAGAATGTCTATAATATCCTGATTTTTCCGTTCGGCCTCCTCGACCAAAGTATCGAACTTTTCCGAGGTGATAAAGTTGCCCTGAACGAGGTACTTTTTAAGCTGAGGAAGTGGAATAGGAAGATGCATAGAAAATTAGGGGGTAGGAGGTAGGGGGTAGGAGGTAGGATTCATAATCCGATGAATAAAATGCCCTAACCACGTTTGAGCGCTCATATGAAAACAACTGATATATTGGCGTCGCTATTACAGTCCAAAAAGAGCCGTGAACTCCCTCGGAATCAGCCAATTTACTATTAGTATAGCAGAAATGGCGAGCGGTAGCCAAAGGTAATACATCGGCGCGCGGCCCCTAGAGAGTAGGGAGTAGAAAGTAGAGAGTAGGAGTTCGGCAAGCAAAAGAAGGATAATATAAAAAAGAAATCCGGGATACCCGCTTAAAAATATCCCGAGAGCGAAGAGCGGCAGTTCCTCCTTTTCAAAAAACCGTTCGCCGGAACGGTGGTTGAAGTAGGATGCCACGGCGGGAAGCACGAGTGCCGCGAGAAGCGCAAGAATCCAGTGCGCAAAAAATCTCGTTCCGATATATCCGATAAAATAACCAGCATTCGTATAGGGAGGAATGAGTAAATGGGAAACAGGATCAGCGGACCATACTTGATATTGGAGAAATGATTCATACGCGGGTAGCGCAAAAATTACAACCGCCGAAATCGGCAACATAAATTTTCCGTACCGCAAGAAGAAACGGCAAAAAAAAAGTTCCGCTATAAAAATGGCGAGAAGAACGCCGATATTAAGCCAATAGATGAAAACCATTTTATAAAATTATAACACAGAACCAAAAGGGCGCAGATGAATCTGCGCCCTTAATAAGGAGAAACTCAAGCTCAGGCTCCTTATAAATTAAGCCCCGGGTCGGTTCCAACTTCGTAGAGTTCGTTTGCGTCCCCTCCATCATTCACCATCTTAGGGGCAAATTTCGCACTCTCAAGAAATGCATTGATCTCGTAAACCGTGCAACCGCCGCCAGAGCAAGTAGTAGCATTGGCGTTACCCGCGCGATACGCATAGTAAGCACCAATCACTGCTCCTCCCGTCCCAGAAGCAACGGCAGTGGAGTTGACAGGGTCAAGCGGCAGATTTGAGATTGGGGCACCGCCACTTCCCGTTGTTATGCCGGCAATGTTTATGGGAACCCAACCGTTTCCATCGGTCTTGTTGGGAATAGCCGGAGCATTAGGCGGTGGATCGGTTGGGGAAGAGAGAAAGCGCCTCATGTTTAAGCCCGCCGCTAACCCACAGCCACTACCATTCAACCCCGTAACCGACGGTAGACTTACATAGCAATTAGCGGAATCTCCGAGTAGAGCAGGTCCAACAGCGTCAACCTGATAGAGGGAAATTGCGGTTCTCACGGTGCTCAGGTCGGAGATCCTCGTGGAATCACGGGCTTGTTTCAGGAGTTCGGCCGGATTTAAGGTCAAAATAATGACGACCGACAACACGGCCAAGATACCGATAACAACCAAGAGCTCGATCAGGGTGAAGCCCTTTACCGTCTTTGTATTTGTGTTCATTTGTTTATTTTTTCCTTTAAATTCGACCTTGTGAAAGCCTTGTAATTATTATAGCACACAGAACCAAAAGGGCGCAATTTCATCTGCGCCCTTAAGGAGAAACTGATTCCTCAAAATTCAAACTACCGAGAGTGGACTACAAAGTCAATCCGGGAGCAGTTCCCACTTCGTAAAGCCGAGGTTCGTTTCCGCCATCATTTATCATCTGACCTTGGAACTTCGCGCTCTCAAGGAATGCGTTTATCTCGAAGACAGAACAAACGCCATCCGCGCACGCCGAAAGAGTTGGGGTTCCCGCACGATATGCGTAATATGAAGCGATCGCTGTTGCGGTGTTTATCGTCCCCGAAGCAAGCGCAGTGGAGTTGGTCGGATCAAGAGGAAGATTGGAAATCGGAGGACCACCGCTTCCCGTTGATATGCCACCGATATTCACCCGAACCCAGCCACTGCCACCAGTTGAATTAGGAGCCGCGGGGCCGATTGTAACTGCCGCAGTCGGAGTACCAGCAAAACGAGGCAATCCCGCGAATGTTCCCGCTAATGCGCAATTCGCAGCATCTAATCCTGTTGGAGCCGCCACACCGGTTCCTACCATACTCACATAGCAGTTGACGGAATCTCCAACGCTTACCGCTCCAACAGCGTCAACCTGATAGAGGGAAATTGCGGTTCTCACGGTGCTCAGGTCGGAGATCCTCGTGGAATCACGGGCTTGTTTCAGGAGTTCGGCCGGATTTAAGGTCAAAATAATGACGACCGACAACACGGCCAAGATACCGATAACAACCAAGAGCTCGATCAGGGTGAAGCCCTTTACCGTCTTTGTATTTGTGTTCATTTGTTTATTTTTTCCTTTAAATTCGACCTTTTATGATTACAAATTGATTATAGCATACCGCTATTTTGCGCCAGTAAATCGCTGTGGATAACCTTTCCGGGTAGATTTAAGATTTAGGATTTATGATGTACGAGTGAATAATGACAGAATAAGGGCGTTTACCGATCTTAAAGTTTGGCAAGAAGCGCACAAACTTGCTGTTTTGGTTTATGAAATGACGGAAAAACTTCCTGCCAAAGAAACGTACGCACTAGGAGACCAAATGCGTCGCGCAACTTCATCGGTTACCTCAAACATCGCCGAAGGTTTTGGCAGGCGCAGTTTCAAGGAAAAAATCCAGTTTTACTATCTTGCCCAAGGTTCGCTTTCGGAACTTAAAAGTCAAATTTTTCTCGCCAAAGATGTATCCTATATCGGTGGAGAAAGTTTCAAAAATCTCATGGACCAATCAGATACAGCCCATAGGCTTCTTCGGGGATTAATTACAAAATCCAAGATATTCCTAAATCGTACATCTTAAATCATAAATCTATCAAATTCCTC
>CAYTEE010000047.1:0-6211 GCA_964436785.1 uncultured Candidatus Saccharibacteria bacterium | reverse complement strand
CGCCCGCCGATATTTGGTCTGCAAAAAGAGGATCGTCAGTAAGCAACATTGCGTGAAGGATCAATTGCTCTACTGCATTAGGGTCTTTACAGTCTTTGCCACGAGACAGCCCGGGGCGCACATCGCCTTCAAATATATGACCTGATCCTGATATGTGACTTCCTGGCCATTAATGCTTTGTATCACATTGGCGAACAGCGAATTAGATTTGGTATATACTTCAAATCTAACCTCAGCCATTTTTGGGTCGTCAGGTATCTTTAAAACGGTCAAGCAAGTCTTGATAGGGGCGGTGGCAGCGGCCTGAAGCGCCTCAATGGCAATAATTAAAACCACAGTGGCAACAAAGCACGTAATAAGAAAACGAATTTTCATAGATACTCCTTCAAAAGTTCAAAAAAATACCCCAGACCTCTAGCTCTACCGCCAATCTGGGGGTGATGGTAAAACACGGCAATAATTACTTAACGAGACAATTCAATTCGTAGAAATACCCGTCAATTTTCATTGTCAGGTTCGCCGTTGGCGACGCATTGACTTGATGAAGTGACTTTGCCCCCTGCTCAGGGTCTTTTCTGTTGAAGATATCTAGCACCAAATAGTCGCCAGACACCTTGGTCACAACAAACTGCCATGATCCAATGACCCCAGAAATGACGTCCGAAGATGATCCCGAAAGCTCCACCGTTGGGCCGGGCTCCTGAAACCTTTCCGTAGCGGTCGCGCTACAATTCAGAGCCTTTCTCGGCGCTGCGTGGGCTTTGCTCCCGTAGTCAGCAATTGCGAGAGCGGCACTCAACACCACAAAGCCCAACACTACTTTTACTTTCATATCGTTATCCTTCCTTCTTGTGCTCGTCATAAGTGAGAGCATCTACATTCGACAATAGCGCAGTGTGTCATTTTTGGTAGATTTCTCTACTTAAAATATCGCATTCTATTTAAGTGCGCACTTAACAAAGTCGATAAGCTATGTGCATGAAGAACAGATCGGTACTTGATTGCACAAATTACAAAAAATACGTTTCAGATCGATTGGAAAGCTTAGGTCTGCGGGGCCCACGGTCTAAGCTGGCATCCCATCTTCGTTGCCAAAGTGCTTATGTCTCTCAGGTTCTGAATGGAAGACTTCACTTCAGTTTGGAGCATGCAGTTCTAATTAATCATTTTTTCGGACATTCTTCTGAAGAAGCTCACTATTTTTTATTGCTGATCCACGAAGCGCGCGCCGGAAGTGAGTCGCTTAAACAATACTACGTTAGCCAACTTCATGAAATTCGCGAACGGCGTCAACACATTACTCATCGGCTCAAGGTGAAAAGAAGTCTTTCAGAACCCGATCAGGCCATATATTACGGGTCATGGCTATATGCCGCCATTCACATGATGGTAATGGTCCCTCGATTTCAAACAAAGCAGGAGATTGCAAGCCATCTGCAGCTTTCGGTTAAAGCCATTACTGACGCGATTGAATTCTTGAACTCTGTTGGCTTAGTCGTTCAAGAAGGGAACAAATATCGAATCGGCGCCGCTCGAATGCATCTTGATTCTTCTTCTTCCATGATCGCGAAGCACCATTCAAATTGGAGATTGCGAGCTATTCAGTCTTTAGATCGTCCTCTTAAAGAAGACCTGCATTTTACCTCGATCGCGAGTCTATCGGAAAAAGATGCCGCGCGAATTCGGACAATAATATTGGAATTCCTGGAACAGCGTGAAGAAATCATTAGGCCGTCTAAAGACGAAACCGTCTTCTGTCTCGGAATTGACTTTTTTAAGATTTGACGGTCAATACTCTCGCGACTTACCGGGGATGTATGTCAGCTCAGTGGGAGTTTTTACAAGTATCCCAAATCCGGTTTATCCAGTGCTTCTATAGCAATCCGCGGTTTTCCGCTCGTCAGATATTTTTCCCTCAACTTAAGTCGTTCAATTTCAGCATCACGCGCTTCAATCGCGGCAAGGAGATGCTCCCTTTGGGCTGCCAACTTTGTCGCAAGCGTGTCTAGACGGGAATCGCGTTCTTCTCTGCGGCGTTGGGCAGCTTCTGTTGCCCGGTCTTCGATTCTCACCAGGTCAATCGCATGAAGAACCCAAAACATAAACGGCGCGACACCACAAACCCCGCCGATCACCGTCCAGTAAAAATGCAAAAATCGGTAGTTGGTGAGCGAGGCGCGGTCAATGAACCAATTCACGACGGGCATGTGCCCGTACCAAAAGTGATAAAAACTGTTGAACGTGGTCCTCCACCAATCTGGGGTCTCCATCTGAATTTTGAAAAATTTGCTCGTAGCCGATTGCACCTGCGGTTGGGGCGCCAAAGCCGAAAGCAAAAGGAACGTCAGACCGGCGGTGATGGGAAGAAACAGAGAGACGTTTCCGTACCATCGCCGATAATACCCAACGTCGCAGCCCCATCGAAACAGGAATCCCAGCCCTATTCCAATGCCCACCGGCAGAAGTACATATGCGAGCAGGTAAGGGAGGCTCGCCACTACTCCCGCGACAAGCATACAAACAAGCATCACTTTCCAGCGAAGTTCCAATTCGTTCCATGGACTCACAGGATGGCCTCCTTCCCGAGGCAACCGCCCACGAGCTTCTCATAGCTCAGGACCTGAAACTCCGCGTAGGGGCCGAAGTACTCTTGAAGGTCTTTGCCCACTCGATCCGTTGAAGCGACGAAGATCACCCGATGGAAAAAGGGCTTCGTCTTCGCCTTGACGGACTTGCCGCTCGGATTGCTCGATCACGGCTTTATACTGGAAACGCTTCTCGGCGTATCGCTCCCGTCTTTTATGTGTATGCTCGACTTCAAGCGCCACGAGTTCCTCGCGAGAGCTGACAAATATTCCATCCGGGATCAATCCCTTGAATAGCCGATAAAATTTCCCTGATAAAAGTGGGTATCCCTTTTTGTGTTGCAGATACCGGTCGGAGTGCCACCGCAGACACTTGCCCTGCCGTTCGAGCGCGACACGACAGAGACTGACGCGCTTGTCATGTTGATAGGTTCGGAAATCAATGGTGGTGAGCGGCCCTTTATCGAGCGTCAGCTCTCGATTGGTTTTCAATAGATCGTAGCCAAGATCGGTCAGGAGATAGACGGCCTTCGAGTCAGTATAGACCCGTTCGGAGGCAATAAGGCCCGCCTGCTTGAGTACCATAAGCCGCTGACGGGTTACCCAGTGGTTGGCCGGGGGCGCTTCCTCGACAGTCGGACGTCGATCAAAAAACCGGTAGTACAGCATCGGTAACGAAGCAAACTTCTGTTCAAACAAAAAAGTCAGAATATCAAAATCCCGAGGCATCAACCGCAAGCCCCCTGGCCGCCGGTCCCTCTCTTCAATCTCCTGTCTCATCTCTTCCATTCTCTGACTCCAATTTCATTTTAAAAAAATCCATGCACCAAAATTTACTCTGTCCCCACACCAGCCGTGACCACCCAAACGAAACATGGTTGAGGGTGGGTGGTCACGGCTGGTGCGGAGCTCGAAACAAAAAAATCTGCAAACAAATCAAACCCTCGAAAGCCAATCCCCAGGAATTGACCCCCCAACCCAATTGAGGAGGTTTTTGAGGGCCTGAATTGAGGACCCTCGACCCAAATGAATTTAGTCTCAAGCTCCTTGTTGACATCCATAGTACTATTAGTTTAATAGTTCAACAGAAAGGTTGTCGTATGGATGAAAAGCAAATGGCATTGAATCAGATTAAAGCGATCCACGAAGTGATGTATTCGGGTGATCGCCTCACCGGCTCGCCGACAGGCCTCTTTGTAACAGGCGCAACGAGTATCCTGTGTGGGATCATCGTCGGCGTTGCAAAGCTTCAGGAAACTGGCTGGATCGGGATTCGCATAGGCAGTCCCTTGATCGTCCTTGCGCTTGTCGCAGCACTTGTTGTGAATCTTCGCAGTCGTCACTCGGTAGAGGAGATGGATGCAATGAAGACACACGGCGCCGCACTTCATCCTCTCATTAAGCAGAGCTTTGGAATCGCTAAGGCCATTTTGATTGCAGGCTTTGGTCTGACCCTTGTTTGGTGGATGCACCTTGAGCGCATGTTTGCCATGTGGATGATTTTTAATTGGGCTGATTACCCATTTGTGGGGACGATTGATTCACAAAAAAGTGGAGCAGTTCTCTTTTGTTCTAATCTTTGGCGGGGTCGTTATAGCTGGCCTTGAGGAGTTGAATCTGTTCAGGGATGCTCTGATTCCGGCGGCTCTGCTGTATGTCGGTTCATGGGCGATGGTGACCGGTTATCTGGTTAAGAAGTATCAACGCAGTTAGTGGGGAGTCACAGTGGAACTTGATCGAATCATTCATCAACCCATTCGCACCAAGATTGTCGCCTTCCTGGCGAGTCGTGGCACTACCGATTACGTGACCCTCAGGGACTCTTTGGGGCTTACCGATGGTCACATGACGACGCACATGCGCGAACTCATTGGGTCTGAGTACGTGAGTTTTGAAAAAGATTTTGTGGATAACAAAAAGCCGCGAACGACCTACAAGCTTAGCGCTTTTGGTAAGAAGCAGTTTGCATCCTATTTAAAGACACTCAAGGAGATCGTCGAGGGCGTATGAATACCGCCACTGCAACCGACAGCTTGCGTCTGCTCACTCCCAAAGAACTCGGGGCTGAGCTGCAAGTGTCGGTTGGGACGATCTATTATTGGGTGTGCCGAAACGAAATCCCCTTTATCAAGGTGGGCCGTCACCTGCGATTCCGGCTTCCTGAAGTCATTGAATGTTTTGCCAAACGAACTCAGCCGATCCGTTCTTGCCTCCGCCCGCGCAACAAGGTAAGTCCAACGAAACACCGCTCTTTGACAACCAGGAATGCGATCCATGCCGATCTCCGAAAGCCAGAGGAGGTATGAAGCATGGCAATTATACGAAGAAGCAGAAAATCAGGAAATAAATACCAAATGAAAATCAGGGGTACCGATGGTCGCTGGTTCAGCGAAACTTTCGATACCATGACAGCGGCTCGTGAACGCGAAGCAAAACTTGTCGGTGAAAAATTCAGGGGCGCTACCCTTGAGAATTATGCCAATAAGCAAATGAGTCTCTCGGAGTTCTTCGACCACTGGGACGAGGCAACGAGGAAAAGTGGCGTCTCGTCTGGCTGGCGGAAATGCCAGATTCAGATGTTTCGCGATCATGTGGAACCGGTGCTGGGCAATCATAAGTTGCAAAAAGTGGTGCCCGCCGCCGTTCTTCAGGTGCTGAAAGCCGCTGGCGAGAAGGGTTTTGCGCCCCAAACTCAAGTGCATCTCTACAATGTGATGCACAAATTGTTTGAGGATGCGATTCACCTATTTCAAGTCTTGGAGAAAAACCCAGTCTTGAAGAGTCTCAAACCAGAACTACCCACCAAAGAGGCTGCCTATCTCGAAGTCGCGGAAGTGATCAAACTTTTGCAGCACGTTCGGGGCAAACCCTACGAAGTGGCGGTGTGGCTCGGGGTCTATGCCGGACGTCGGGTTGGCGAAATCCAATCCCTTCGCTGGAATAATGTCGATCTCGGAGCTGGCTTGATACACATCCGATCCAACTACATCCGTCGGGAGAAGCGCTTTCAGGATTATCCCAAAGGCAAAAAGTGGCATTCGATCAAAATGCCGCAAGAGCTTTGGGATTTATTGAAGGCAGAAGCCCTGAAAAAGCAAAGTGAGTTCGTGGCAGTTCCGCCTCGGGCCGACTTTCTGGACTACGGAGGGTACTACAAAGCCCTCCGCCGTTACTGTCGAGAATGCGGAATTAAGGTGGTGGCAACCCACGGACTGAGGCATTCGGCCTCGGAGCTTTGGATGTCCCACGGAGCCAGCCGAGATGACCTGAGAATCCTATTCGCCCACTCCAGCAGCGATGTTACCGATCGGTATGTTCACGACAAGGGGCAACGACTGTCGCGGGTGGCGGATGTGATCCGGCTCTTTCCAGAGGCAAAAGAGGCATCGGGAGAGGGATTGGGATTGACGGGGAACCGAGATGTTCCCCAAATGTTCCCCAAAATCGTTCAGAAATAGTAGACCAAAGATTTCCATTATGCTAACCAGCTAATATTCAACCATTCTTTAATGCGGAGAGATGTCCGAGTGGCTGAAGGAGCACGCTTGGAAAGCGTGTGTACGGGAAACCGTACCGAGGGTTCGAATCCCTCTCACTCCGCCACTACGTTGCAGAAAGGACCACTC
>CAYTEE010000046.1:2215-6296 GCA_964436785.1 uncultured Candidatus Saccharibacteria bacterium | reverse complement strand
GACCAAGAGCTGCTCAGGGCGGAACTCGAGAAATATTTTAAACATGCCGATTGGCAAGCGGAGTTAAAAATAATGAGCTCTCACGAAGCGAAGAAATTTCACAGCAGTATTATTGCCAAGGCGGCGGAATAACTTACGCCGTTAGCCCAGTATGACAACTGCGATAGCGATTTTCTCCCCGAGAAATTATCGTCTTTAGAGTTCTTGAGGGCGTTTTTGCGGAAATTAGATTCTGTTCGCGATTTAAATGAAAACGAGAAAATCGAGGGGAGTAATCGCAGTTGCTCTACTGGGTCAATTCCGCTGCGCCGTCGGCTATCAATTTTGCTTCGCCGTTCCGGTGCGACATCTTGCCGCGGACGATGACCACCTTGTTTTCCTGCCAGAGCGCGGAGGTTTTGGCAAGCGTGTTGTTGAAAACCACTACCTCGAGCGGCTGAGGCGAAAAATCTTCTATTGTTGCAAAGAGCATCGGATCTCCTTTTTTGGTGAATATTTTTTGGATCTTTGAGATGATACCGGAGACCAAGAGCGTGGAATTTTCGCGCGCGAGCATTGCTTCCTTGATCGGCTTGCTCTTGTATTTTTCCATTGCCGCGCGGTATCGGTTCAGTGGGTGGTCGGAGATAAAAAGCCCCAGGAGTTCTTTCTCCCAGAGCAATTTTTCCTGGTCATTTGCGGGCGGTGCGGGCGCGAGCATAAGGGTTGCTCCGGCGAATTGCGTGGAGCCGAAAAGGGAATTGTTGTTTTGGGTTCCGCTTCTTCGCGCTGCGCTTGCGAAGCGCACGATCTCGTCGATATTATGAAGCGCTTGGTTCCGTTCGATCCCCAAAGAATCGAGGGCGCCGCTTTTTGTAAGGCTCTCGAGTGATTTTTTGTTCAGGTCTTTGTGCTGGATCCTGCTTAACAAATCGGCGAGGGTTTTGAATTCTCCCGCCACCGCGCGCTCTTCTATAATGTTACGCGTGATCTGCTCGCCTACGTTTTTTATTGCCAAGAGGCCGAAACGGATCTTCCCATCCTCCGGAGTAAAGGCGACGGAGCTCTTATTTACGTCCGGCGGGAGAATTGAGATATTGTTCTGTTTCGCTTCCTGCACGAGGAACGAAATGCGCTCGATGTCATGCACTTCGGCGTTCAACAAGCTTGCCATGAATTCCACGGGATAATGGGCCTTGAGGTATGCGGTGCGATAGCCGATCAGGGCATAGCAGGCGGCGTGGCTCTTGTTGAACCCATATCTCGCGAACGGCGGGAAAAGTTCCCAAATAGCGTTCGCGGTTCTCGCGTTGATGCCGTTTTTTGCCATTCCGCCCAGGAGTTTTTCTTTCTGTTCGTCGAGGAGCGCTTTGATCTTCTTCCCGATCGCTTTGCGGAGCGTGTCCGCCTCGGAGAGGGTATATCCGGCGAGGCTTCTCGCAATTTGCATCATTTGCTCCTGGTAGACGCCGATGCCGTATGTGTTTTTTAATATCGGCTCGAGTTGCGGGTGGAGATATTTTATGGTTTCCTTGCCGTGCTTCCGGTTGATGAAAGAAGGAATAAGTTCCATTGGCCCCGGACGGAAAAGCGCGACCAATGCGATCAAGTCCTCGAGCTGGTTCGGCTTGATCTCTTTCATGTAGCGGCGCATGCCGCTTGATTCGAATTGGAATACGCCGGTGGTGTTCCCTTGTCGGAGGAGTTCGAACGTTTTTTGGTCGTTTAGGGGGAGATCGGAGATCTTGAGCTCTTCGCCTGTTTTCTCGCGCACCAGTCGCACGGTATTTTCAATAATGGTGAGATTTTTGAGGCCGAGGAGATCCATCTTGAGGAGCCCCAGGTCCTCGATCGCGTGCATTTCGAACTGCGTGATGATGTTCTGTTTATCCTGAGGCGCGAACTGAAGCGGCACGTAGTTTGCGAGCGGTTCCTTGGAGATCACCGTTCCGCAGGCGTGTACCGAGGCATGCCGCGCCACGCCCTCCAGGTGCCGCGCGGCATCCAGGACTTTTTTTGCGTCGGTGTTCGTTTCGTAAAAGTTTTTGAGCTCCGCGACTTTTTCGATGGATTCTTCGAGGGGCAGATTGAAGGGGATAAGTTTCGCTATCTGGTCGCAAAATCCGTAGGCTAATCCCATTGCGCGCCCTACATCGCGTATCGCCGCCCGCGCCGCCATGGTTCCGAAGGTGATGATCTGCGCAACGTGGTCCTCGCCGTATTTTTGGCGCGCGTAGGCAAGCACTTCGTCGCGGCGCGTGTCCGCAAAGTCGATATCGATATCCGGCATTTGAATACGGTCTGGATTCAGGAACCGCTCGAAGAGGAGGTCATAGTCGAGGGGATTGATGTCGGTTACGTTCAAGATGTATGAGACCAGGCTTCCCGCGGCGGAACCCCTGCCTGGCCCTACCGCGATGCCTCTGCTTTTTGCCCAGTTTACGAGGTCTTGGACGATGAGGAAGTAATCCGCGAATCCGGTTTTTTCGATCACGCCCATCTCGTATTCAAGGCGGTCTTTTACTCCGGACGGAATTTCTCCGGGAAAGCGCGTGCCGATCTTTTGGTTTACGATCTCCCTCAAATGGGCATTCGCCGTTACGCCTTCGGGTTTCGGATAATCCGGAAGCTGGGTTTTATAAAGTTCAAGTTCCACATTGCATCGCGCGGCGATCGCGGCGGTGTTTTCTATCGCCTCGGGAAGGTCGCGGAATTTTTCGATCATGTCGTCCGGGGAACTCATTGAAAAATCATCCGCCTTCAATGTGAGGCGATCGTCGTCCGAGAGCCGGTTTCCGGTCTGTACCGCAAGCAGGATATCGTGGTATTCGGCGTCTTCGGGTTTTAGATAGTGGATATCTTGCGTGGCGACCAGGGGAATCCCGGTTTCTTTTGAGAGCCCAATGATGCCGTCCCGAATTTTTACGGTTTCCGGGATGTTCGGATGGTGCCCTATCTCCAAAAAGAAATTTTCGGGCCCGAAGATATCCCGGTATTCAAGCGCGGCTTTTTTTGCTTCCTCGGGGCGGCCGTTCAGCAGGTTTCGGTTCACTTCTCCCGAAAGGCATGCGGAGAGGGCGATCAGCCCTTCATGGTGCGTGCGGAGAATTTCTTTGTCTACCCGCGGTTTATAATAAAATCCTTCAAGACTGGCTTTAGTGACAAGCTGGACAAGATTTTTCCAGCCCGTGTTGTTTTCTGCGAGGAGGATAAGATGGAAATACCGCTCGCCGGGTTCCCGTGATGTTCTTGCTCCCGGGGCAACGTATGCCTCCACCCCCAATATCGGCTTCACTCCCGCCTTTTTTGCTTTTTTATAAAACTCGATCGCTCCGTAAAGTACGCCATGGTCGGTTAGGGCGAGTGAGTCCATGCCTATTTCTTTTGCCCGCACCACAAGCCCGTCGATCTTTGCGAGGCCGTCGAGCAACGAGTAATGGCTGTGCGTGTGTAGGTGTACGAACTTAGACATGTCAGGAATGGGTGCTTGCCCCGTCACCAAACGAGCACCGTTTTATCGACAGCGCGATAGCGCGTAGTCGCAGTGCTTGTTTTGGTGCGGGGTGTAAGTGGACGAATTTATCCATGACAATAGGGAACGCTTGCCCGCCTAAGTTTTGCCCTGCAAAAGTTGAGAGGGAACTTTTCCACACAAAGATTATAGATGAATATATAGGGGTGCGAAAGGGGAAGGCGAATACTTTTTGATTTTTTGTCAAGATTTGATAGAGTAGTGATGTGCCGGAGTAGCCCTGCCTGCCCTCCTACGGCGGGTAAACCTGCAGGCAGGTCAGCGGTACTCGCCCGAACGACTGAAGTGTTCAGTCGGGCGGGGAGCAACGCAAGGCGGGATTGCGATTTTGTATAAGAATTTGCCTGGGTAGCTGAGTGGTAAAGCAGCGGTTTTGTAAACCGCAGATCGGGAGTTCGATTCTCCCCCCAGGCTCAAAAATGGAACAATTATCTTATCTTGGCGGCCCCCAACTAATTGCTGAAAACTAAAAATTAGGCAGAACACAATTATGGAAAAACAGCCACGATTTATAAAAGAATTTTCCAAGGAAGAATCGCCAGAAGAACGTCAACAAGCCGCTCAAGCGAT
>CAYTEE010000046.1:0-2205 GCA_964436785.1 uncultured Candidatus Saccharibacteria bacterium | reverse complement strand
GAGCAACGGGCGAACGCGAACGAGCCTTGACTGAGCAATTGGAGGCAATCCGTAATTTGGAAAATGAGATTACCGAACTTTCCACCTCAGGACTCAGAAAAATTTTCAATTATTTCAAATTAAGAAAACTCCGAGCCGATATTACTGTTGGACAAAGAAATTATGATGAATTAAAGCAACAGCAGGATATAGAAATAGCTGAACAGCAAGTAATTTCTGGTAAGTTAAAATCAGAAGAAATTCCTCCGGCAATGAAAGAAGCGAAAACGATGTTGGTTAATTTCTATAATGGACAAAAAGAGAAATGGGCAGGAAACGAGTACGCAAAAGAAGACATAACTAAAAATTTTTCCGAGGAACATTTAGCTTCTTTATCTCCTGAAGATTATGTACTTTTGCTCAAAAGATTTCCTCGCGAGATGGTTGCCCATGTTACGAGACAAGGCATACGAGACCATATTGGGCATATGTATCATACTGTTGGCGAGGATAGTTATACTGATGGCTTTATGAAAATAGTTGAGGATGGGCGCTTACGCTCACCGCTTGGTGTTTATCTAATTGAAGGAGAGAAAGAACAAGCTATCGCAAAATTTCTCCTTCTTGATAAATTCCAAAATAAACAAGAAGCCCTCAATTATCTTGCAACGCTAACTGAAGCGCAGCAAGGTGAAGGCGGAAGCTATGCAGACAGAATGGCTATACATTTTGCCACAGAAGAAGTCGCAGATTGTTACTATGGTTCCGAGAGGGGAAACGAAATTTTTATTGCTTATCCTTCTGCCTATATTGCCTCGCAATATTATTTCAGCGGCCAATTAAATAAAAATGACGGTGGATATTGGAATGATCAATGGG
Source organism: uncultured Candidatus Saccharibacteria bacterium (assembly GCA_964436785.1). Taxonomy (GTDB): domain Bacteria; phylum Patescibacteriota; class Minisyncoccia; order UBA6257; family 2-01-FULL-56-20; genus CAYTEE01. The sequence goes on along the minus strand of CAYTEE010000046.1, from coordinate 1,347 downwards.
TTTGGGCCAATGAAGAGCGCGGTATGGACCTGGACGCCGGACTCGTTTTTATTCCTGAAGAAGCAATGGTTGATAAAAAAACTGGTTCACGCTATGAACTTGATGAAAATAAAAATCCGGTCAAATATTCTGAATATCAAGCCGCGTTTAGAAAAGTAGTTGACTCATCTGATTTTCATGATTTTGCTGATCAGGTTATGAAAATAGCCGGCAAGCTCAATCAACACTGGGACGAACCAGATCTGTCATTAAGAAATCGAGAATTGATAGAGAAATTAGAGCCATTTCGTCAAAGATTAGAGCAGGAATTTGGTATGTCGGACAGAAGACTCCAATATGTCGTTCTTGATTATCATAATTTATTCAATCTTAATATTTGGAAAGAGAATTTGGAGAAAAAAATGGAAAACTCCATTCATTCTGTTGATTCTGATATAGAAGAGGCATTACGGAAAGAAGGTATTTTATTTTCCGAAGCAAAGGACACGATAAGTTCCAAAGATTTTTGGGAGGCGCGCTTCGCGGAAAATCCGAGCAAGCGGCCATCAAAAGTCGTTTACTATAAAGGCAAAGATCCGACTCGTGCACTTTGGGAATGGAGAAAGAGGCAAGGCATTGATAGAGAAGCGGGAGATAGAGATATCGGATTTCCAGAACGACAAATTCAGCGGAATGCGCCCCAGGCCGTAGCTGGCTTAAATCGTTTCAGGGTTTTATCAGAGAAAGTGATAGAAGATTATTTTACTCGAAAAGAAGCTGTCCCGGTATAGTTTCGCTGCCGGTAAATAAAGTAATGGAGGCTCAGCTTAAGAATTTTAGCGTATCAAGAAATCAATTTTTTAAAATTACCGTCACTCCGCATAGGGGCATCGGGAATTACAGAGAGAAATCGAAATATGGGGTTTTGACTGTTCACTTTAGCAATAGTAAGCTTAAAAGGCTCGTTGATAGTATGTTGCCGTTGTAGCTCAGCTGGTAGAGCAACTCCATGGTAATTGAATTTGCCCGCCTATGGAGAAATCTATGGGTGAATACCCGAATTACGGTTAAAGGCCCGGGTGTGGGGTCAAGACCGTGGCGCGCAAAAGGCGCCCGAACGACTGACAAGGGGAGCTAAACCGAAGAAGGCACGCTCAAGATACAGTCTAATCTTCTAGGATCACGCTTATTTCACTAGGAGCTTAAATGAAGGAGTAGGTCGCCGGTTCAAATCCGGCCAACGGCTCAAAAAAGAACATTATGCACATCTCTCGAACCATCATTATCATCGCGGCTGCCTTCCTTGTGGTGGGCGGATCTATTCTTTTAACGGGGAAAGAATTGCTGGCGCCCGATCTCGCTAAAGAT
>CAYTEE010000045.1:0-6411 GCA_964436785.1 uncultured Candidatus Saccharibacteria bacterium | reverse complement strand
GACTAAGCGGAGAAAGCTTTGCCGCCTGCATGGGAAGAGAGCGGTTATTGACCATAAAAATATCCGGACCCTCGCCCGCGGCGAGCGCATCCAAGAGCGTCTGTTCATAATCCGCCCGGTCAATGCTCCTATATTGAATATCAACCATCGGTTCGATCGCGGCGTATGAATCCGTAAGATACTTCCCTTCAAAATCGCCGAGCGGGCCCCAGACGGTGAGCCTTGCATCCGCCGTGCCCGGTCCGGCCGGCTCCCCCTGAAGATTCGCCATAATGATTATGATCAAAACGATCACGACCAAAACGCCGCCGCCCAAAATTGCGATCTGCTTTTTTGGAATTTTCGAAAGATCGGGAAGTTGAATGGGCATATGATAAAAATAACCCTACCCTCCAAGAACGCGCACGGATATCATCACTTATGCTATCACGATTCCCGCAAGGCGGTCGCTACCCTTCATATTCATGATGCGGACTCCCTGCGCGGCACGGCCCGTCGTACGGACCTCTTTGAGTTCCGTATGGATCACCTGACCCTTTTCGGAAAGCGCGAATATCTCCGTTTCGTCCGTCACCACTTTGCCCGCGATCACCGGTCCGGTCTTTTTCGTGATGTTCGCAGTCTTTATGCCGGAGCCGCCGCGATTCTGGATCTTGTACTGTGCGAGGGCCGTCTGCTTCGCAAAACCGTTTTCCATAACCACGATCAGCCTCCGCGCGCCTCCGGATTCCGCCTTCCCCGCCTTAATTATATCAAACCCGGCAACTTCATCGGATCCCTCTCCTCCCTTCTTGCCCACATCCTTAAGGCGGATCGCCCGGACGCCCGCGGCACCGCGCCCCATCGCGCGGATCTGCGACTCGCGGAAACGGATCGCCTGCCCGTAGCGCGTGGCGAGCACCACCTCGTCCTTGCCCGTTGAGACCCCTACCCACTTCAGAAGGTCTCCTTTTTTGAGCTCGATCGCCGCGATGCCCGTGCGGCGGATGTTCCGGAAATCCGTAACCGGAGTTTTTTTGATAAGCCCGCCCCGAGTCACCATCACCAAAAATTCTTTCTCCGCTTCTTTCGCGACCGAGGGATAATTTACGATAGCGCTCACGTTCTCGCCCGAAGGAAGCTCGAGAAAATTGTGGATCGATCTCCCCTTGGAGGTTCTCGACGCGGCGGGGATCTCGAACGCCCTGGTTTGGAACACTCTTCCGTGGTCGGTAAAGAAGAGCAGCTGGTCGTGCGTTTTTGCGCTCAAGAAATGCGTGATGAAATCTTCTTCCGCGACATCCGAGCCGATAAGCCCCTTTCCGCCGCGCCGCTGGCTTCGGAACGAATCTGGCGGAAGCCGCTTGATGTACCCGCCGTGAGAGAGCGTAATGATCGCCTCCTCTTGCGGTATCAAATCCTCGTCTTTAAATTCGGAGAGTCCGGTTGCGACCACCTTGGTCCGCCGTTCGTCGCCATAGTCGGATTTGAGCTTCGCCACTTCGTCTTTGATGATCTTCATGATCCGAGCCGGGCTTTTTAATATCAGCCCCAGTTCCTTGATAAGTGCGATTTTTTCTTTGAGTTCATCTTCGATCTTTTTCCGCTCGAGTCCCGCCAGTGTCTGAAGCCGCATCTCGAGGATCGCAGCCGTTTGAATGTCGGTGAGCGAAAATTGCTTGACGAGATTTTTGTGCGCCTCATCCCGATCCTTCGATCTTTTGATAGTCGCGATAACCTTGTCGATATGGTCGAGCGCGGTAACGAGTCCCGAAAGAATATGCGCGCGCTCCTCCGCTTTTCTCAAATCGAATGCGGTTCGCCGCCGCACCACTTCCTTCCGAAAATCGATGTACTCCCCAAGGATATCCTTAAGCGACAAAAGCTGCGGCTGGATCCCCTTCACTAAGGCGATCATATTCAAATGGAAATCCCGCTGGAGGTCGGTATGGCGATACAACTGGTTCAATATTTTCTGAGGCGGAGAGTCGTTCCGAAGCTCAACCAGAATGCGCATGCCGTCCTTGTCGGACTCATCGCGCAGATCCCGGATTCCCTCGATCTTCTTGTCCGTAACGAGTTCGGCGATCCTTGAGATAAGCTCCGATTTGTTCACCTGATAGGGGATCTCGGTGATCACGATATCGAATCCTTTGCCGCCGCGCCGCTCTTCTATTTCCGCCTTCCCGCGCATCGTAACGGTGCCGCGGCCGGATTCGTACGCCGCCTGGATCGCCTTGCGGTCGAAGATAATACCGCCCGTCGGAAAATCGGGCCCCTTCACGAATTCCATTAAATCGTCGTTCGTTGCCTTGGGATTATCCGCAATATGAAGGATCGCGTCCGCAATTTCGTTCAGGTTGTGCGGAGGAATATTCGTCGTCATCCCCACCGCGATTCCCACCGTTCCGGAGAGCAAAAGGTTCGGGAGTTTTGCGGGGAGCACCTTCGGCTCATTGCGCGTGCCGTCATAATTCGGCTGCCAGTCCACGGTGTCCTTCTCGATGTCGAGCAGAAGTTCGTCCGAGATCCGCGAGAGGCGCGCCTCGGTGTACCTCATCGCGGCCGCGGAATCCCCATCCACGGAACCGAAGTTTCCCTGCCCTTCGACGAGCGGGTACCGGAGCGAAAACTCCTGAGCCATCCGAACCATGGAGTCGTAGACGGCGGAATCTCCGTGCGGATGGTAGCGACCAAGCGTTTCTCCGACAACGTTCGCGGATTTCCGGAACTTCGCCTGGTGCGTAAGACCGCTGTCCCACATCGCCCACAATATCCGCCGATGAACCGGCTTTAACCCGTCGCGCACGTCCGGAAGGGCGCGCGAAACGATCACCGACATTGCATAATCGATGTAAGATTCTTTAAGCTCGCTCGTGATCTCTCTTTTTTCTATGCCCATATCTTTACGGAGTAATAGTATAGGAACGCCCCTCAAAAACCGCCCGGCCCGCCGCGCGAAGCATATCCCACGCACCGCTTATCATACTCGCTGTACCGTGCCGGATGGTATCCATAAACGAAAAATTTCCCTCTTCTCCTCCGTTGCCGGAGGCAACCGTCGCTTCCGGGCGGACAATGGAATTGAAGTACGAAAACCACAAAAAAACAACCACGATCATCGCGAGCGCCGAACTTACGGCGACCACGCGCCGCTTCGTGCGCTCGTCCGCTTCTTGAAGCCGTTCCAAAAAATTCTTTTTCATATCACGCCGCGCGGAGGACGATCACTTTCCCCTCCTCTCCTTCGATGTCTTTTCGCTTGAATACCAGCTTGTCCTGCGGTTCTGCTTTTCTCCCCAGCGCCCGCAGCATCTCCGGCATATTTTTCGTTTCCCCGACAACCGTTATTTTCGGGGAAAGTTCGCGCACGACGGCAGAAGCATTCTCGGGAGACAGATACGACTCCCCGTCGAGCGGCAAGAAAAGCACGTCCGCTTCGCCGATCTTCGAAAACCATTCCGCTTCGGGGACCTTCGCGACGTGCCCCAAAAATACGAACGACATCCCTTCCCACTCTACGCGATACACCGTCTTTATGAACTTTCCGGTCGATTCCCCGGGAACGGGAAATCCGACAACTTCCATCCCGTGGACTTCGTACTCTCCGGGAAAAGAAATATCCCCGGCGGGAGACGACGCGAGGTCCGTCTGGGCCAGGGTTCGTATGATCACATCCGCCTTTAGGCGGTTCGAGGCGGGATCCGCGAGCAAAGAAACTTCACCGCTCTGGAGCCGAAAGCAGCGCTCTCCGAAGTAGTTGATAACCATATTATTTGTTCATTATATCAGAAAAAAGACCGGATTTCAAACGAGATTTCCCGGTATATCTTGCGTTTTCGGAAGACATCTTTTACAATTTCCTAACTATGCCAGCAGAAAATCAACAAGCAAAAGCGGCCGTACCGGTCACCCTCCTCGGCCAGCTCCTCAAGGAGAAAATGCGCGAGGGGAATTCTCCGCGAGAAGGCGACGTTATCGAAGCGGAACTCATTAAAAAAACTCCGCGCGAGGCGTATTTCGACTTGGGAGAATTCGGCACCGGAGTCGTCTACGGGCTCGAGCTTTCGAACGCCCGGGAGCTCCTTCGGAATCTCACGCCGGGAGAAAAGCTTCCCGCGAAGATCGCGCAACTCGAGAACGAAGACGGATATACCGAGCTCTCGTTGACCGAGGCCGACCAACAGCGGCTGTGGCAGCAGATCAAAGAACTTCAAGAATCGGGAGAGATCATCAAGGTCACGATCACGGGAGCGAACGCGGGAGGCCTTATGACAAACGTGCTGGAACTCAGGGCGTTCATCCCCGTTTCGCGCCTTTCGAACGACCATTACCCCAAGGTGGACCAAAACGACCGAACAAAGCTCATCGATGAGCTCAAAAAATTCATCGGAGAGGAGCTCACCGTAAAGATCATAGACGTAAACTCGCGGACCAAAAAGCTTATCCTCTCGGAACGCGAAGTCCTCTCGACGAACCTCAAAGAGCTCATCGGCCAATATAGCGTTGGCCAAGAAGTGGACGCGATGGTCTCGGGAATAGCCGATTTCGGCGTCTTCGTGAAATTCGTCGACAATCCACAGATAGAAGGTATGATCCACATTTCCGAACTCGACCACCGCCTCGTTTCGAACACAAAAGAGGTAGTAAAGTTGAATGAAGTGCTCCGAGTAAAGATCGTTGATATCCGCGAGGGAAGAATATTCCTTTCCCTAAAGGCCCTCTCCGCCGACCCGTGGGGAAGGATCGGTGAATTATATAAAGAGGGGCAGGAGGTTTCGGGCCAGGTGTATAAGTTCAATCCGTTCGGAGCGGTGGTGAACCTGGAACACGGCATTCAGGGCATCATCCATGTTTCCGAATTCGGCGGCTTGGACGAGATGAAGAAAGGGCTCGCGCTCGGCCAATCGTATCCCTTTGTCATCGATTCCATCAAGCCGGAAGAGAAGCGGCTGATACTGAAGTTGAAGAAATAGTTGATTTTTCTTCTTTTTTTCTCTATTCTAAATTCTAGTTCCTAGATTCTATTTAATGCCGCGGTAGCTTCCGCCGTCGCAGTGCTATGGCGGACAGGCAGTGGCACCCGCCCGAATGTACCGTTCGGTACGGGCGGGGAGCTCACAAAAATGTATACAGTATATGTTCTTCGGGATAACAAGGGTAAGCTATATAAAGGGGTAACGAATAATTTGCCGAGACGATTAAAGGAGCATAGATGCGGTAAAACAATTACCACTGCGAGAATGGAGGATCTGCGAGTGATTTATCAAGAAAGGCATGGGGAGTGGAAAAAAGCACGTGAGCGAGAATGCTACTTAAAATCTGCAGCAGGAAGAAGGTTCCTAAAAAAACAAGAGGATATGCCGCGGTAGCTCAGTGGAAGAGCATTCGCCTGAAGAGCGAAGGGTCGTCAGTTCGATTCTGACCCGCGGCACACTTCGACTCGTTACCCTCGCTCAGTGTAAACAAAAAGCGAATCGGCTCGTTCTTGCGTATTTCCAAAAAGATAAATAAAAAAGGGGGCGGCATGCGCGTAGCACACCGACCCCAAGCTTTCACCGATTCTCGGAGACCGTCATCAACTTGACGAGTTCTCCGATGACACAGAGGCGCCGCTCCGATACGATCGGGAGCGGAGCGTCCCCGACGCGCTCACCCCTTTCGTCCTTCTGCCAGACAACCACCGGCTGGCCATCCGGTCGGAAGAGCGGCTCACGCGCCTCGAGATTGATACTCACGGCGCGTTGCCCTGGAATCTCCTCGCCGTCCATGAAGAACGGATTGGAGAACGCCCGGACTCTCCACATCGCGCTCTCGCAGAGTTCCTGGAGCCCGGCGCGGATGGTATCCCGCACTTCCCTGAACTCCGCGGAGATATCCACGAATTCGCTCCGAGCGAAGAGGAGGCGCACCATGTAGTACGTCCTCTTGCCGCGAGCGTCCTTCCCATCAATGCGCTCCTCGCAGAACGCATTAACCAGCTCGTACCCCGCCGCCTCGAGTTCCCCCGGAAACTTCACGAGAGAACACTTCGCGGTCGGCTCAATGACCACAAAGCCATTCGAGCGATCCTTGCGCACCACGCGCTTTTCCGGGGTTTCTCGAACAAGGCGTTTTACCGATGGCGGTACCACGTCTGGGTTCGTGAAACAAAACTGCAGCGCAACCAGGCGAATTGCGCCATTCAGTTCAATCACGACAGACCTCCCTCTAGATTATAATTCTGATTATTGAGCTACTTCACACAGCTTTGCCAACAACCCCAAAAAATTACAAGCAAAACTGCGCGAAGTAGTGTATGTAAAAGAGCTAGATAATCCCTACTGGATTACTGTTGATAGTATAGCAGATTACATCTATCTTGTCAAGCCGAACGAGGGTACATTCAACTCTCAAGTGCAACACCGGTTAGTTCATAGAATACCTGATACG